>DATEMM010000495.1:0-3584 GCA_035275605.1 Pyrinomonadaceae bacterium | reverse complement strand
AATAGCCTGGGGCATCGCCCCAGGTAACATGTCACCCATTGATAATAAGCCCTGAAAGGGCGGAATAAATATTGCGCCCTTACAGGGCTCTGCCTTGAATGTGTGCCAGGTTCCTGGGGCGATGCCCCAGGCTTTCATATCTCGCCCCTTCGGGGCTTTCTGACAGCTCTCCCTAGGTCATGTTATGTAAATCAATTTAGGAGACGACCAAGCACCCTGACCCCTTTGGGGTCTAAATCATTTATGCTGGCTATGGAAAAGCAGATAGCTGCGGCTGTGCGATTTTGGTCAGCGGCGGCAAGGGGTTCATCAGGTCCTCGCCTGAGCTCAATCTGAACCCTTTTCGCATATCCTGGAATAGACCACCGTCTCCTCCGTCTCTCGCTCCTTCTTTATCGTCACGAAATAGACGAAATGTTTTGCGTCCTCATAAATTTTCCGTTTCTTCGCTGCTGTTGCCCGCAATGCTCGCTCTATTACGTCGTCCGGCACACTCTCCCCGAACCCTCCGCATCCGTCCCCGTGGGCCGACCACCCCATCAAACGCACCTTCTTGTCGTGATAACAGTAGTCTGGCGCTATGGTCAGGTCCTCCATCTTTGGAGTTCCGCCAGCATCCGCGTGAATCCAATAATCCAGGGACGACGACAACCCTGCGTCCTGTTGAAACCGCTCTTGAAGAACCCTGTGGAATCGCCTGTCGGCACATAATTGAAGAAAGCCTCTTGGAGCAACATCCCCTGTATAGGGGAGTTTCTCGACCACCCAATTTTCTTCATTGAGCCCGTTCGATTGATCCTTCATGACATCTCCTTATCGAGGGAAATTGTGATTGGATTAAAGCTGCCGATTCTGCGGCCTAACGCCCGAATTAATCCGCCACGCGCGACCAGCCTTCAACGTGCATCGCAAGGAAAGATGATGAAAGGAACGCTATCGCTGGGTCGGGTTGAATGAGTTCTGAGGCTAATGAGAACTGCGATCATTAGCAGAAAGGCGAGGACAGGGACGGGCGCACGATATGCCCGTTGAAGGTGAATGTCAATAGTCGCCGCTTTAACGTCCTCTGATTCGGAACTTTCGTTCAAAGCCCCTGGTTGTCGTCTTTTCAAACACCCATCTGGTCCCTTAATCACGAAAACCCGTATTGAAGGCAGACGCCTGAAAGGGCGCTTCGCCTTTGGGTCTCCTTCGGGCGCACCCGGTCTTCGGGCTTAAATAGCCGCCAATGGGCCTGATTCGCGCTCCTCCCGGCCTCACTTCTTCCTTCAGCCTGTGCTGGCATAAACATTGCTCAAACATTTCCCAACAGCGATAGGGTGAGTGATTTCCGGGAGGGGAAGTGATGAAGCAACTAGCTAACAGCCTCGCGCAACTGGCGGCCATCATCATGATTCTGATTACGCTCGCGGTCTCCAGCGCGGCCATCTCGCAGTGGGCGGGCGGCGACAGCGGCGCGAGCATTAACGGCACGGCCCGTGGCACGACCGCCGGGCCGCAATCGCTCGTCGCCACGAGCGGCAGGTAACTGAAAAGAATTCCTTGCCGATTAGGCGTTTATAGAAGACGCATTGGCAAAAATCAATTTGACGTGAGCGGCTTCTCGGCGCACTCCGGTCTATGAAATTAATGCGCGCCGACCATATGCAGGCATGGCAATCGAAGTAACATCCGTAGACGAGAAGCGCCGCCCTCGCGTCAAACGCATCAGGCAGGCTGGAGAGGCTCTCAAGCGCCTACAACTGCTGCGAAAGCGCCGCCTCATCATCCGTTGCGCTCTGATCTCCACGGGCGTCGTCATCGTCGCCGCCGTGGCCTTCTTTATATATTCCTACAACTACTACGCGGGCGTGGTTGACGCGCGTTTGAGAAGCGGCTACCTGACGAGCCGTGCGGGCATCTACGCCGCGCCGCGAACGCTGCGCAAGGGGCAGACGATTTCGCGCGAAGGTCTGGTGGAGCTTCTGCGCCGCGCAGGCTATCTGGAAAGCGCCGCGAGCGACGCCTGGAGCGGGAGCTTCAAGGCAGAGGGCAGCGCCGTCGAGATCAGCCCGCGCCGCTCAACCACTACTTCGCCCGGCGTCGTGAGCGTCCACTTCGATAAGGGCGGCACGCATATCTCTGATTTGACGGGCGACATGGGCGTTACCCTTGAGTCCTACACGCTGGAGCCCGAAATTCTGACCACCGACGCAGCCATGAAGACAGGGCAGCGCCCGCAGCTAGCCTTCCGCGACGTTCCGCCAACGCTCATGCGCGCCATCCTCTCGATTGAGGATAGGCGCTTCTTCGAGCACGGCGGCGTGGACATCTGGGGCGTGGGGCGCGCCATCTTTCGCAACGCCGCGGACGACCAGTCTTCGCAGGGCGGCTCGACCATCACGCAGCAACTGGTGAAGAACGCTTTTCTCACGCCGGAGCGCACCTTCCGCCGCAAGTACGCCGAGGCTATGACGGCCTTCGCCCTGGAGCGCCGCCTCTCGAAAGAGGACATCTTCGCGCTCTACTGCAACGAGATTTATTTGGGCCAGCGCGGCAGCATCAGCGTGCGCGGCGTCGAGCAGGCGGCTCGCATCTTCTTCGGCAAGGAGCTGAAAGATTTGACGCTCGCTGAGAGCGCGACGATTGCCGGAATGATTCAGAGCCCCAACCGCTATGCCCCGGACCGCCATCCGGAGGCAACCCAGGCTCGGCGCAACATAGTGCTCGGGGCGATGGCGCGCGACGGCTTCATCACCATCGAAGAGGCGCGGACGGCCGCGCAGGAGCCGGTTGTGGTTGCGCCCGCCGACGCACGCGAACAATCCACCGCGCCCTACTTCATAGATTACGTGAACCGCGTCGTCGAATCCCGCCTCGGCAAAGAAGAGAAGGGAGACGAGCGGAATCTACGCGTCTACACGACGATTGATCTGGACTTGCAGCAACTGGCGGAGACGGCCGTCAGAAGGCAGCTAGAGCGCCTGGACAAAGTTTACAAAAAACGCAACATCGAGCCGCAGGCCGCGCTCGTCGCCATCGATCCGAAGACCGGCAACGTGCTGGCAATGGTCGGAGGACGCAACTACGCGGAGTCGCAGCTAAATCGCGCGACGGACGCCCGCCGCCAGCCGGGCTCGACCTTCAAGCCCATAGTCTACTCGGCGGCGCTGGAGAGCGGCCTTTCGCCTCTGACAATGTACGCGGACGCGCCGCAGGAGTTCGTCTACGCGGGGAACAGTAAGTATCGCCCGGTGAATTACGGCGGCGGGTTCTCCATGCGCGACGTGACGATGAGGACGGGGCTGGTCCGCTCACTCAACGTCGTGACCGTCGATGTGGCCATGCGCGCCGGACTGCGCCGCGTCGCGCGCACGGCAGAGAGCTTCGGGCTGCCCAAAGCTGAGCCCTACCCGGCCATCGCCCTCGGCACGACCGAGGCGACGCCGCTGGAGATGGCCGCGGCCTACACGACCTTTGCGAACGACGGCGCGCGAGTCGAGCCGAACGTGCTGGCGCGCGTGTCGGATTCCTCTAACCAGGATCTTATCGGTGGCGGAGTTCCGCAAACGCGGCAGGTCATCAGGCCCACGACCGCCTACATG
>DATEMM010000494.1:0-8471 GCA_035275605.1 Pyrinomonadaceae bacterium | reverse complement strand
ATTTGCTCCGCGCGGGTCTCAGGCCACGCGCGTTCGCTTCACCCTAACCAAAAGTTTCGGAGGGACGTATGCTGATTGAACCGCTTGCCCAGCTTCCGGCCAGCCTCGCCACGCTTCAGGACATCTTTCACGCGCCGAATTCGGACGCCCTCTTCAGGGTCATCTTGCGCTGGGGCCACTTTGTCGCCGGGATCACCTGGATCGGGATTCTCTACTTCTTCAACCTCGTCAACGTCAATTTCATGAAGGCGCTCGACGCGCCGACCAAGGGCAAGGTAATTCCGGAGTTGATGCCTCGTGCTCTCTGGTACTTCCGCTGGGGCGCGCTCGTCACGGTCTTGGTCGGCCTGACCTACTACGCGATGTACATCCTCAGGCCGGACGTCAACAACGCGAACACTTCGGGGACGAACGCCAACGTCTGGATGATTCTGGCGGTCTGGCTCCTGATACCGATCATCACCTTCGCCATAGAGTTTTTCATCATCACTAAATCGGGAATCAACGACGGGCGTGTGCTGGCCGTGATCGTCATCGTGCTGGTGGTCGCGATGTCCGCCGCGATCATCTACTGGCTCAACTCGCAGTTGACGAGCCCTGGCGGCGATTCCTGGGCGAGCAACAAAACGCTCTCCATCGGCATCGGCGGCGCGATAGGAATAATCATGCTGCTCAACGTCTGGGGCATCATCTGGCCGGCGCAGAAGCGGATCATCGCCTGGACGAAAGACAATGCGCAGAACGGGACGCCGATTCCGCCGGAGTCGGCCTCGCTCGGACGCAAAGGTTTCCTGGCCTCGCGCATCAACGCCTGGCTCTCGCTGCCGATGCTCTTCTTCATGGCTACGTCGCACGGCGATTACGTGATTTTCGGCAAGTAATCCCAGACCCTTCAGGGTCGGAATGTTTGTGTGCCATTTCCCAGGGGCGGCGTAAATCTAATGGTTTACGCCGCCCCTGACTATTTTATTCGACCCCTTCAGCGTCTCAATCATTCATTCCGCTTTTGCTTTCGGCCTACTAAAGATTTATGCTCTTAATTGATTCGCCACAATCAAGCGTTAAGAGTGAGTTAAACCGTCAGGCATTTCGTCTGTCCCGGCGCGACTTACTTTTCCGGCACATCGCAGGCACTAATTCTAGGAGGTAAAATTATGGGATTCAACGGTTCGTACACGCCCCGCCAGTTCGATCTAAGCGGTCTCAACGGCATCTCGGACAAGACCTTGGAGATGCACTTCAAGCTCTACGAGGGCTACGTCAAAGAGACTAACAAGCTGACGGAAAAGATTTCGGAGTTTCTGAAAGACGGCAAGGTGGATCAGGAGGAGACGCCCGCCTACTCGGAGCTCACGCGCCGCCTCGGCTTCGAGTACAACGGGATGGTGCTCCACGAATATTACTTCGAGAACATGAAGCGACAGGGCTCCGGCGACCCGGACAAAACTTCAAACTTCCTCAGGGCGGCGGAAACTTCCTTCGGCTCTTACGACATCTGGAAAGCTGATTTTATCGGAATCGGCAAGATGCGCGGTGTGGGCTGGGCCATCTGTTACGAGAACCCTGCGAACGGGCGGCTCTCGAACCACTGGATCACGCTGCACGAGACGGGCAACGTCTCGGGCTTCAATCCAGTGCTGGTGATGGACGTCTGGGAGCACGCTTTCCTGCTGGACTTCAAGCCGGCGGAGCGGCCCAAATACATCGAAGCCTTCTTCTCCAACATAGATTGGTCGGCCGTCGAACGACGATTGAAGACCGACACGGCCTCAAGACAACAGACGGCATAAGAAGTCTGGAGTCTGGAGTCTCAGAGTCTGGAGTCAACTGGTCGAAGACAGTTTTTTTGACTCCAGACTCTGAGACTCCAGACTCCAGACTATTCTTCATAAGGAGCATAAATGCTATGAAACGGACCTGGCTCTCTCTGGCAGCTCTCCTGGCAGCCGCCCTTCTACTCGCCGCGTGCGCGTCCGACGACAATGCCAACAGGAACACTACGGCGACCACGAACGTGACGCCGCCCGCGGCCACGACGCCCACGCCCGCGGCGCAAACCCTGACGGTCGTGGAGCGCCCACAGAAGATCAAAGACGAAATGGACAAGCGTGGCGATCAGGACAGGGCCGCGCCTGCGCTGCGCTTCGTAGAGCCGCGCGAGGGCGCGACCATCAACGGCTCGACCGTCAACCTCAAGCTGGCCCTGAGCGGAGACCTCAAGGGCTACAAGCCCGGCAAGGACCCCGCGACCGGCATGGGCAATCACATCCACGTCATTCTGGACAATCAGCCCTACGAGGCCTACTACAATCTGGATCAGCCTTTCGAGCTGAGAAACGTCTCGGAGGGCAAGCACACCCTGCGCGTCTTCGCCTCGCGCCCCTGGCACGAGAGCTACAAGAACGCGGGCTCTTTCCAGATGGTGACTTTCACGGTCAAGGGCGGCGGCGACGCTTCCAAGCCGACCACGACCAACACGGGCCAAGTGATGGCTGACAACAAGAGCGGCAACGCGAACGCGGGCGGCAACTCGAACACGGCTGCTCCGCGCGAAGGCAAGGATATGGCTTCCAGCACGGCGAGCGACGTTGACGCCAGGAAGCCGCTTCTGACCTACAGCCGCCCGAAGGGCGAGTACAAGGGCGCGGACACGGAAGCGATCATGATTGACTTCTGGCTCTCGAACGCCAAATTACAGGGGGACGGCGGCGAGTACCGCGTGCGCTACACTGTGGACAACGGCGAGGCCAAGTTCCTGGATAAGTGGGAGCCCATCTGGCTGAAAGGCTGGACCGCAGGCAAGCACACGGTCAAGCTGGAGCTGGTTGACAAGGACGGGAACTCGGTCAACAACGGCGTCTACAACTCGACCTCGCGCGAGATTACGGTCACGCCTTAACCTTGCCGCCTCGGGGCAGACGTCCCTCTTATGACCCTGAAAGGGTCTAATACAATAGCCAGGGGCAGAGCAAACCGTTAGGTTTGCGCCGCCCCTGGTTAATGGCACACAAGAATTTCGACCCTGAAGGGGTCGCATATTCAACATTGAATATGCGACCCCTTCAGGGTCGAAACACTTATCCACGTTATTCCAGGGGCGGCGCTCACCTACGGTTCGCTCTGCCCCTGGCTATCATATTAGACCCCTTCGGGGTCAGGAACGCAGCGATCGCAGGATGCTATCAGTATCGATTTAATCATTGACTTAACTCTCAAAGTGAAATAAATAGAAGCGCGCTCCAAACTCTGCCTCGAACATTAAAGCGAGTTAGAAAGGAAACAACGATGATCTCGACCGACCGAAAGAAAGCTCTGATACTTTCAGCCGCCCTGCTTTCGATGGCGCTCGCGACTCAGGTGGTTTCATTCCCGCAACGCCCTTTGCCCAATCCTGTCCTCTATTTCGTAGGCTCCGAGCCCTACAAGACGGGCGGCAAAGACTGGATGCGGTATAAATTTATGGTAGGTAACTATGACGCTTACCCTAACGAGATATTCGCGCCCGCGCCGGATTTGCCCCCCTGCGGAAACAACACGAAATCCTCTCGCACCTGGGTGGAGGTCTACGACCAGGGGGGCAAGCGGCTCAACGGATTCTGCGCGTTCACAAAGGCCGCCAGCTTGAACGAAATATGGTTCTCTCTGGAGCCAGGAGTCGTCCCCCCGAGCTGGGTTTACATTGAGCTCAACGACCGGAAGACGAACACCAAGTACAAGTCCAACCTGGCCGACACCACCGAGTAAAAAGGACGCCGGACGGAATTCGACGCCGAGGCTCAGAGGCCGCTCGCAGGGGAGGTTTTTCCCTCGACGGCCCTGTGCCTTTTCGGCGTTTCCACACGCTTGACCCGCGGCACCCGGCGCAGGCAAGATCATACGCTATGTTTTACCGGAACTCCGCCGCGCAGCTCCCCACGCGCGCACGCCTTTTGCCAGAGAGATTTTTATTCGGGCTCCTCCTGTCGGCGTCCCTCTTTTACGGTGCGGGAGCCTCTGCTGCGCGCGCGCAAACCCTTGAGCGCGAACTGAACGCGAGCGAGAAGGCCACCATCTCCATCCGAAGCCGCAACGGCCGCGTCGTCGTCATGACGGCCCAGGAAGAACAAAAGGGAATCCTTCTCAAAGCCGAATCCAAGGGCGAGCCCGTGGCCGAAGCGGACGTCACGTCAAGCGTCAAAGGCAACTCGGTCGAGATAGACGTGCGAGCCCGGCGCGAGCAGGACCGCATAGACCTCTCGGTGCGTGTGCCGGCGAGAGCGCGCGTCCGTGTCTTCAGCGAAGCCGGAGCGGTTGACATCATCGGGAACCTGGCCCACGCAGAGGTCGAGACCAACACCGGCACGATTCGCGCGGACGTGCCCACGGATGCCATCCAGCTCAACCTGCTCTGGCAGGCGAGCCGCCCGCGTTACTTCTCCGACATAGAGCTGCCGAAGGTCAAGGAGAAGCGCGGCGGCTGGTTCGAGATCAGCGGCAAGATTGGCGACAAGAAGGCGAAAAAAGAGGAGCGCGTCGAGATCAGTTTCACCACGCAGCGCGGCGTCATGCTCTTTAACGTGGACCCGAACATGGTTCCGTCCGATTTGCGCGAGCGGCCTTTGACGGAAGCCGTGCGCGCCATCGTCCGCGACGGTGACAGCAGCATGGTGGACGCTATCCGAAAGGTGAGCCCGCGCTATTTTGGCGACTACGCCAAGACGCTCCCGCCGCCTACGGAACCGCCGTCGCTGGTTCGGCGGCAGGCCCCCAACGTGGTGGCCACGCCCGCGGGCGCGCAACTCATGCGCCTCAACGTCAACGTCACGGACCTGCACGGGCGAGCGCTTTCCAACTTGAGGGCCGCGGACTTTTCCGTCTTCGAGAACGGGCAGGAGCGCCGCGTGACGGAGGTCGAGCCCGCGAGCGCGCCCTTCAACCTGGTGCTGCTCCTGGACGTGTCGGGCAGCGTTGACGAGCACATCAACTTCATACGCAAGGCCGCGCGCAATTTCATCAACACGGTCGGTCGCCAGGACCGCGTCGCCGTCATCAGCTTCCGCGAAGACGTTCAGGTCATCTCGGATTTCACGACCGACCGCTCGCTCCTCTCCGAGCGCCTCAAAGACATTGACGCGGGCGGCGCGACCGCCCTCTACGACGCGCTCGCCTACACGCTGGTCGAGCAGCTCAAGCAATTGCGCGGCGAGCGCACGGCGGTCGTCATCATGTCGGACGGCGACGACAACAAATCGTTCGTCCCGTTCGGCGCTGTGCTTGACGCCGTGGTCGAATCGGGCGCTCTCATCTACCCGCTCTACGTTCCCTCAGCCCTGATACGCGAATCGAGCGTGCCCTCGCCGGAAAGGACCATTGACCCGCTCAGGGCGCGGTTCCTGACGCTGACGACGCGCGCGGAAGAAGAGGGCCGCGAGCTGGCTAGAGTTTCCGGCGGTATCTACTATCCCATCACGCGGCTGGAGGATTTGCAGCGCGCCTATGACGACATCGTGGCGCAACTGCGCATGTCCTACAGGGTGACTTACTCGTCGAACAGCGCAGGGGTGAGGGAGCGGCGCGTGCGTGTGCGCGTCAACCGCGAGGGGGCGAGCGTGCGCCTGAGCCCGGCAATAGACGTGGCCGCGCCTTGAGACGCTCATCCGCGCCCGTAGATTTGGGGTAAGGATCAAGGAAGAAGGGGAATTCGCATGACAGGTCGGCAGAAAGGTTGGCGGCTCTTCGTTGCTCTGTTTCTTCTGGCGGCTGCGCCCGCGATCCCTTCAAGCACGCCTTTCTTTGCGCTGGCACAGGACGGGCCGCCACCCCCGCCGCCACAGCCTGTGCAGCGCCTGCGCCGCGTTCGTGACGCGCCGCCCAAAACTCCCGCCAGCACACGAGCCCAGAGAGATAGCGGGCAAGCCTCTCAAGTTGACGATGATGAGGTCGTGCGCGTTGACACGGAGTTGGCCAATATCCTCTTGACGGCGATTGACAAAGACCGGCGCTTCGTCACCACGCTCCGGCAGGAGGACGTGCGCGTCCTTGAGGACAACGTCCCGCAGGAGCTCTCCATCTTCCAGCGTGAAACGGATTCGCCCCTGACGCTCGCCATCCTGATCGACACGAGCCGCTCACAGACCGCCATCCTGCCGAATGAGAAGAGCGCCGCCCGTGCCTTCATTGATGCGGTCGTTCGCCCGGACAGGGACCAATCCTCCATCATCTCGTTCACTGGCGAGGCCGTCCTGGAACAACCCCTGACGAACGAGGTTGCGAAGTTGAGGGGCGCAATCGAGCGCGTCAAAACGGAGCTATTGCCCGGCGACCCCCTTTGCGAGGGGAACGTCTCGACGGAGCGCGAGCCGCGCTGCTGGACAGGGGTGTGGGATGCCGTCTGGGTGACAGTTGACCAGGTCCTCTCCCAGACGCCTGAGCAGGCTCGCCGCGCGATCATCATCCTCACCGACGGCGACGACACGAGCAGCCAGACGAACAAGCAGGAGGCGATTGACTTTGCCCTCAGACACAACGTCGTCGTCTATTCGATAGGCATGAGGGACGAGGAGTTCCCGGACGGGAAGATGGATCGCGGCGCGCTGCGGAAAGTCTCCGAAAAGACCGGCGGCCGCGCTTTCTTCCCCAAAGACGAGTCGGAGCTGCGCGCAGCCTTCGCGCAGATTCAGCAGGAGCTGCGCTCGCAGTACCTCATCGCCTATCGCCCGGCCAACACGAAACACGACGGCTCTTTCCGTCAGGTGCGAATCGAGATCGTCAACCCGGAGCTGCGTAAACAGAAACTTCAGCTCCTCTACCGTCAGGGCTATTACGCACGAAGCGCGCCTGCGTCAACCACGCCGGCCGCGGAGAGCCGTCCGAAATAAGCCCAAGAGGTCGAAACTCTATGCTTCGTCTTCACAAGTCGGGACTCCGAGCCGTCGCGCTCCTCCTTGGATTGATGTTGCTCGGGCAGAACTTTGTCAACGCTCAGCAAAACGCCTCTGACGAGGATGGTGCGATTCGCGTCCTGTTCGTAGCAGTCGATAAGAAAACGAAGCAGTTCATCACGACCTTACGCAAAGAGGACGTGCGCGTGCTCGAAGACGGAACCGAGCAGGAAGTGACGGCCTTCGAGCCTCAGACCGAGGTGTCTCTGTCAACAGTTCTCATGCTGGACATGAGCGTCTCGCAAGAGAGAGTGATACCGAGCGCGAAACTGGTGTCTAGAGAGTTCGTAGATTCCATGGTCCGTCCGGGCAGAGACAAAGTCGGCCTCGTGAGTTTTACGCACGAAGCAAAGTTTGAGCAGGAATTGACAGGTGATTTGGGCCAGATGCGCCAGGCCATAGAGGGCCTCGAATTCAAGCCTCCGGTTGGCTATGTCGGAGGCGGGATGGTCGTCGGCACGCCGCCGAAACGCGGCACAGGGCAGACCTTTCCGGGCTCGACGGCCCTTTGGGATTCCGTCTCTTCCGCCGCCGAGAAGTTCGGCGACCAGCCCTCGAATAATCCCCGCCGCTTAATCATCCTCATCACGGACGGACAGGATACGAGCAGCCGCCTCAAATTAAACGAAGCCGCAGAGGTTGCCATCAGGTCCGGCGTGGTCGTCTATTCAATCGGCATCGGCGACAAATATTACGGAGGGGTAAACGAAACTGATTTGCGCAAAATCTCTGAGCTGACCGGCGGCCGCGCCTTCTTCCCCAAGGATGTGGAAGACCTCCGGGCAGCTTTCACGGGAATCGCGCAGGAGTTGTTACGCTCTCAGTATTTGATCGCTTACTCGCCGTCGAACAAGAACGCGGACGGTAAGATGCATAAAATCAGAATCGAGCTCGTCAACCCGGAATTGCGCAAGCAGGGGGTGCAGCTCTCTTACCGGCAGGGACGCTACGCGAAAAAGAGCTAGACGCGCAGGGCCGGGGCTTGTTTTTTCATTCCTCATCCCTCATCCTTCACCTTCGGAAGTATGACACATCCCCTGCTCCAATCCCTTTTTGACGAGACGGAGCGCCGCCCGCTCTCCGTTTCGGAATTGACCATGCAGGTGCGCGGCGCGCTCGAAGCCCGTTTCGCTTCCGTCTGGGTCGAAGGGGAAATCTCAAACTTCAAGGCAGCCGCCTCGGGCTACTGGTATTTCACCGTCAAGGACGAGGGCGCGCAACTGCACGCCAAGTGTTTCCGCGGCGTCAACGGGCGCATACGCTTTCGCCCTTCGGACGGTTTGCAGGTGAGGGTTCGCGGGAAGCTCTCGGTCTACGAGCCGCGCGGCGAGTACGAGTTGATCGTGGAGGCGCTAGACCCCGTGGGCGCTGGCGCTCTGCGCGTGGCCTTCGAGCAGATGCGCGACCGTCTCGCGGCCGAAGGGCTGTTTGACGAAGAGCTCAAAAAGCCACTGCCGCTTTTCCCGCGCCGCATAGGCATCGTGACCTCGCCGACAGGCGCGGCCATACGCGACATCCTGACCATCCTCTCGCGCCGCACGCGCACCGTCC
>DATEMM010000493.1:0-3076 GCA_035275605.1 Pyrinomonadaceae bacterium | reverse complement strand
CCTCGCGGCCTGTACGGAACTTTAATCCCGCGGGATTTTAATCCCGATTGACTCCAGGAACTTCGTCGGGCGGTCGCCGCCGATGAGGGCGAAGATGTAGTCGTTCTCGATCCTGGCCTTCTCCTCGCGCGTGCGCGCGTCCATCAGGACGACCTCCGAGGCGCTGATCTCCTTGACGGCCGCGCCAAAGTAGACCTTGACCCTGCCTTCGTCTATGCACTGGTAGACCTGTAGCTTATTGCCGAACTTAAGATCGTTCTTGAAATCGCTGCGCACCACCAACGTGACGTCGTTGATCTCGTCCGCGGGGCGAAAGACTATCTGATCGCCGTCGCGCCGGGCCACTAAGTCAACCGCCGCTTCGACGGCCGAGTTCCCGCCGCCGACGACTACCACCTTCCGGCGCTTGAAGTCTTCCGGGTTCGTCAGCTTGTAAAGCACCTTGTCTTCCGCGCGCCCGTTGCGCGTGATCTTCATCTCCTCGCCGGCCACGCCCAACCGCATCGGCGTCCCGCGGTTGCCGATGGCGATGACGACCCGCCGCGCCGTGTAGGCCACGCTCTCGCGCTTCAACCCCTTTTCCGTCCTGACGGTGAAATAGTCTCCGCCGTTCTCCGCCCGGTTGATGGCCTTGCAGCTCTCGCCCTCGTTGATTAGCACCCCTGTCCTTTTCATCGTGCCGAGCCAGGAATCCAGAATGCTCTCGCGCTGGTCGCCCGCGCCGCCGACCAGAATCCCGCCGCGCGACTCCATCGTGTCTGGCTTGAAGAAGACGTATTTGTTCTTCGGGTAAGCTTCAATGGTCGCCAGCACCTTGTCCTGCTCGATGCCAACGTAGCGCAAGCCGTGCTGACGCGCGAGCACCGCCGCCGAGAGTCCTGCCGGGCCGATGCCGATAATCGCCACGTCGTACTCTGCCCGTGGCTCCTGTGGCGCAGACTTCAATTCATCCGCGATGTGCAAGATGACGTCCGCGCCCTCGTTGGCGGCGTTTTTGATTAAGGGAGTCCCGGAGACGTCGCCGATGATGTAGCAGCCAGGGACGTTCGTCATGAATCGCTCGTCGCGCGTGGGCACTGGGCGCGGCTTGATGATCTTCGTCGTGTTGACGACGATGCAGGCCTTGGGGTTGACCGGGCACTCGACCTGGCACGAAGTGTCTTCGGCGCACTGGTCGCGCGCGACTGGCACAGCCAGGTTGTCAACCATCGCCAACACGTCGTGCGGGCAGGCATCGACGCAGGCGTGGCAACCTATGCAGCGGTCCGTGATGATGACAGGGTGTGGGTAGTCCGGCCCGTCCGGGTCGAACTTCGCGAGCAGCTCGGGCGAAAGCTGCGTGGTGTGATCCGGCTCCTCGGCCGCTTTCTCAAATCGCTCCTCCAGCAGGCGGCGTGCGCGCCACCCGTCGCGGACGGCGAAGGCGACGCCGACGAGAATCAGGAAGAGGCTGATGCCGGCCCAGCCGTACCAGGGCAAGCCCCCTGCGAAACTCTTGAGGAAGGCGCTGTCCGCGGTCGTCTGGTTAATCGCCAGGAGCAGCGCCAGCAGTGCGATGATGATGAACAGTTGCGACTTTCTCATGTTCCTTCAAAGGATCGGACGGCGAGCTCAAAGCTCGCGCGCTCGCCGTCCCCGGCTCATTTCGCCGTCACGCTCTCGTGCCAGTTCGGCGGCAGCGGCGCTTCGGCGAAGAGCGACGGACGCCAGTGCTGGTCGCGTATGTGCTGGACGTGGCAGGAGGTGCAGCTAATGCTTGCGGCCGCGCGCACAGAGCGCGAAGTCGGCTCGAAAATCTGGCCGTTGTGGCAGCGTATGCAGGTCGTGCGTGGCGTCTCGCGGTCGATGGGCGTAAAAGACCTGTGGCAACTGGAGCAGGAGATGACGCGCATCCCGTTGCCTGCGTCTTCGTCCTTGATGCCTTCGATGCTGGCGACGGCACGGACGCGGTAGAGGTGAAGCGCGTGAAACTGCTTGTTGCGCCACTGCTGCTCCGTGTCCGTGTCGCGTCTGAGCTTCGCCACCTCAGGCTTTAAGTCCAGCTCCTCTTTGTCAAGACCCTTCCAGACCCACTCGCCGCCGGATACAGGATAGCCGAGCGTCCCGCCGTGCGGCGTCGAAACCTTCTTCCCGTTGTAGAGCTTCTTGTTGCCGTCGTTGTGACAGACGGTGCAGGAATCCAGCGCCGCGTTCATCGGGCGAAATTCCGTTCCGCGGTGCTCCGTGTGACAGACAGTGCAGGTGATGCCAGCCTCGCGATGCGCCTTCATCGTCGTCGCAACGAACGCCTGGGTTTGATGACAGGCGGCGCAGTTTGCTTCCATCCGCGCGCGGTTCTCGCTGACCCCTACGGCGTGGCAGGTCGTGCAGGAGTTGCCGTTCGGCTCGCGGGCTATCGGCGGATTGAGGGTAAAGGCTGCGCGCGTGTGCGGCGCGCTGACAAGCTCCGGCGAAAAGACCTCTTTGTATTTGAAGGCGGCAAAGAGCGAGAGAGCGGCGACGACCGTGATGCCCCAGACGAAGACGGAGAAGGGCCAGGGCCTAACCAGGTCACGCGTCGGCGTCCAGTTAAAGCGCGCCTTGCCAAGACGCGGCGGGTTGTGCGGGTGCAGAGGGGATTGCCGCCCGGCCTTTTCGCGCGTGCGCTTGTCCCAGAAGACCTTGAGCGCGCCCGCGACATCGCGCGGGACGAACTCGACCGTGGTCTCATCTTCGAGGTGCGGCTGCTCTGCCTCCGCTGCCTTCTCGCGCGCCTCCAGGTCGCCGAGGTTGAGCGCGAACTGGTGCGAGACCCTTATCTTGAGTGTTCCGCGCTCAGCCTGCTCGATGATTAGGAAGAAAGGGCCGATGCGAATCTGGTCACCGTTGGCCAGCGCTTCGGTTTCGTCGAAGGCGATGACCCTGCCGTTCAAGGTCGTCGCGTTCGAGCCCGAGAGGTTGACTATGTAGAAGCGGCTGCCGACGCGGTTGATTCCGGCGTGCAGGCGCGAGACGGTCGGGTGGTTGAGCACCAGGTCGTTGTCCGTCAGGCGTCCGATGCGCAGGCCCTCTGTGACGAGCGTCTTGGCATCCTCCG
>DATEMM010000492.1:0-5783 GCA_035275605.1 Pyrinomonadaceae bacterium | reverse complement strand
CACAGGAGCCAGGAGCCAGAATTCAGGAGCCGGAATAAAAGAGAATCGGTGAAAGCGGTCGCAGCCTTATATTCTGACTTCTGACTCCTGAATTCTGGATTCTGCTTTTAGCTGATTCCGTGCTAGCATCGCCCCGATCTTCAAACCAGGATGGCGCGCGCGTCTCACAACCCTGAAAAGTGGGAATCGTGCCGGGTGCGGCCTCTGGAGGTCTTCTGTTTTGTCTCTGGGCAAAGGTCTTCCCGTGAAAAATTTCTGCGCCCGACTCGCCCTCGCCGTCCTGCTCTGCCTGGCCGCGGGCAAGGTCGCGCCCGCCCAGCAGACGAACCCCGTTGACCGCCAGGTCACGAACCCCGTCACGGACACGCCGAACGTCAACCCGCTGACGCAGGAGCAGCCGATTCGTCCGCAGTTGCCCGCCGAAAAACCTGACAGCCCGCAGAGCACGGAAGTGCTGACCGTCAGCGCCGGCAAGCAGACCGTCACTGGGCCAAAAGAAGCTGTCGTCTCCGTCTACGAGGGAAACGTCGATGCGCGCATCGGGACCTTCCGCTTGCAGGCGGACAAGGTCACTGTCTACGAGGCTAGTAACCGTGTCGTCGCCGAAGGCAACGTCGTCTTCGACCAGGCGGACCAGCAGCGCATCACAGGCACGCGCGCCGAGTGGAACTACCGCACCAAAACCGGCTTCTTCCTCAACTCGACCGGGTTCACCAACCAGACGCAGGACGGCACGGTCATCTACTTCACCGCCGACTCCGTCGAGAAGGTGAGCTACGACACCATCGTCGCCGTCAACGCGGAGATCACCGCCTGCGAGGACAACGTCCCCAAATGGAGTTTCAAAACGAAGCGGGCCGAGATCAAGTCCGGCGACCGCGTCCGCATCAAAGGCCCGACCTTCCGCGTCAAGAATATACCGCTGCTCTATTTGCCTTATGCCTCCGTCTCGATTAAGAGGCGGGACCGGGCGTCGGGCTTTTTGACGCCGACTTTTAGCGGCTCCGGCAACAAGGGCTTTCGCCTCTCGACCGCTTACTACCAGACGCTGGGGCGCTCGGCCGACGCCACGCTTCGCAGCGACATCTACACGGGGCGCGGCATAGGTCTCGGCCTGGACGTCAGGACGCGCGCCAACTCGCGCTCCTATCTCAACTTCGGGTTCTACGCCGTCAAGGATCGCATCTTCGGGAAGAGCGAGAGCCCGGAGAACCCGGACCAGGGCGGGTCCAGTTTTTACATGGACGGCGTGCACTATTTCCCGAACGGGTTCCTGGCCGCTGCGGATGTCAACGTCACGTCGAATCTGGCCTACCGGCAGGTCTTCTCCGATTCGATTCAGCAGGCCATCTCGCCGGAAGAGCGCTCGCAGATTTTCGTCAACAAAAACTTCGGCGACTACAGCTTCAACTTCCTGGCCCGCTCGCAAGTCACCTCCATCCCGAACACGCGCATACGCACGCGCCAGCTCCCGAGCATCACGCTCGACAAAAGGCCCTCGGCCCTTCGTTACTTCGAGCGCGTGCCCGTCTACTTCTCGTTCGAGGGTGCGCTCGAAGGCGTCAGCCGCAAGGAGACCGTTGACGATATAGCGCTTTTCCGCAGCGAGGTGAACGGGGAACCCATCGTCTCGCCCTCCATCGTGCAGCGGCTGGACGTTCACCCGCGCTTCGCCCTTCCGGTTCATTTCGGCGGGTGGTCCGTAACGGCTATGGCGGGCCTGCGCGCGACCTACTACTCGAACTCGATTGACCCGGCGACGCGCCTGATCCTGAGCCGCGACGTAGTGCGCGGCTACGGCGAGTTCGAGTTGGACGTGCGGCCGCCCGCGCTGGCGCGAAATTTTCGCCACCGCGACGGCTCGTTCTTCTTCCGCCACGTCATAGAGCCCTACTTCATCTATCGCAAGATCGAGGGCATCTCGAATTTCGAGCGCATCATTCGCTTCGATTCGACGGACGCCATCGCCGACACTAACGAAATCGAGTTCGGAATCACCAATCGCTTCTTCACGCGCCGCTCGACGGAGAACGTCAATCCGAAGGCAGAGGCCGCCGCGGGCCGTCAGAAGGTTCCACTGTCGAGCCAGCCCTACGAGGCTTTGACCATCACTCTGCGCGGCAAATATTTCTTCGACCCTTATTTCGGCGGGGCGCTCATTCCGGGCCAGCGCAACCAGTTCTACCCGATTAACACCTTTTCCGGCTTCTCCTACGGCGGCGTGCCGCGCCGCTTCTCGCCCCTCAACGTAGAGGCGCGGTATCGCCCGCGGCAGAGTCTCTTTGTGGACCTGCGTTCGGACCTGGACGTGCAGAGTGGGGGATTGCGCACGCTCTCCGTGACGTTTGGCCTCAACCGCTCGCTGGTGCAGGCCTTCCAGACCTTCTACTACACGCGCGCCATAGATCTTGTGCCCTCTTTGAGCCGCTTCGCGGACGCGCGCGGCAAAGAGCCGGGCACCTTGCGCGGCTCGCAGTGGAGCCCGTCCATCTTCTTGGGCAACCGCGAGCGCGGCCTTTTCGGCGGGGCCTCTTTCTTCTTCGATTTCCAGAACCGGCCAGGGCAGCAGAACTCTTCGCTCATCAGCTCGGTGGTGACGGCTGGCTACAGCTTCGACTGCTGCGCTGTGACCGTGCAGTACTACAGTTTCGACGTGGGCCTGCGTAACGAGAACCGCTTCGTCTTCAGCTTCCGCCTGAACGGCATCGGCACCTTCGGCACGGAGCAGATCGGGCAGAATTTCCGCTAAAACCTTTGAACTCCGGCGAAACCTTTGGACGCCGGACGGCTGGGTGAGTATAATTCTCAAGGTCGGCGCGGCCCCCTAGAGCGAGAACCGCCCTGGAAGAGGCGAGTCAGTTTGAGGAGTTGGGCCGGGAACAGAAGAATTGGTGGGTGTTTCCTCGCCGGGAGTCTGGCTTCAAAATCCGTAAAAAATTGCTGTTTTGCAAGCATCCTGAGCTTCGCAAGTTGCATCAGAAGTGACGTCCGCACGCCCCCACGAAAATCTACCGACAACAACCCGAAGTTCCAGTTCTTTTTCAAGCGGTTCAGTTTGGTTTTAGCATGCCCTGTGCGTCCTAACAATTTTGGGCCTGCGCCTAACCTTCAACATTTTTTAGGAGAAATCATAAATGTCGCAGTTTCCCCGGTTCCGCTCTACCCCCCGGCGTCGTCAGCAGATTCAGTCAGGCTTTAGCTCTCACTTGCGAAGTCTTCTGGCCCTGGGCCTCGCGGCCCTGGTCTTCTTCGCGCCGCTCAGCTTCAACGTCCAGGCACACCAGTCGGCTTCCACCATTGAAACGGCGGACGGCAAAGACGTGGGCACGGATGCGCAGGGCGTGAAAATCCACGGATTCATTATCGAGCTGAATAACGGGGTGGCGGGTTGTCGCCTGGCCACGGCCGAGGAGCTGCCCTTCGTGATGGCTCCGGCCGACGCGCCCAGAGAGAGAATCACCGTCCACACTTTTAATAAGTCGGATGGCTTTCAGGCCAACATGATGGCTGAGGACGGCGAGAATGTCGGCTCCGGCGGGCTGACGATTAATTTCAACGTTCTTTCTCAGTTGGCGACCGATTCCAACCGGGCGCAGGTTGAGGCCGCTTTCATCAGGGCCGCCGAATACTGGACGAACAGAATTAAGTCGCCCGTGACGATAGACATAGACATCGATTACGGCACGAACAAGCCGGGCGGCGGCCCTTTCGGCGGTGGGGTACTGGGTTCGACGGGTTCGGCCAGCGTCAAGGTTGATTATCCGGGCTTGCGGCACAATCTGATCGCCGCGGCCAATCCCGGAGCCGCCGGCGAAGCGGCGCTCTATAATTCGCTACCTACCTCCATTCTTCCGACCAACACCGGCAACGGCGGCGTCGTTGACGTCAGCGCCTCGACCGCTAAAGCGCTCGGCATTCCGGTCGGCTCTGGAAGCATCGCCTCCATCGCTTTCAATAAGGGCGTCAATTTCGATTTCGACCCCTCAAACGGCATCGCTCCCAACGCGACGGATTTCACCGCCGTCGCGACGCACGAAATCGGCCACGCCCTGGGCTTCGTCTCGGGCGCGGGCGAGGGAAGCACCGCGACGCCGACCATCTGGGACCTTTTCCGTTTCCGTCCGGGGACGGCTGGCGGTAACTTCACCAACGCTCAGCGCGTCATGTCCATCGGCGGCGGCGACCAGGTCTATTACACCGGGCAGAACTTTACTATTCAATTCGTTCCGGGAACTGTCACCGAGCTTGGACTCTCGACCGGCGGCCCAGGGGGCAGCACCGACAACGGGGGCGACGGCAGGCAATCCAGCCACTGGAAAGCAGACGAACAGACAGGCGGCCAGTTCATAGGCATCATGGACCCGACCCTTGCCAAGGGCGAAACGGAAGTGCCCACGAACAACGATTACATGACCCTCGAAGCGATAGGCTGGGACCTGACCGGGAATGCGACTATTCCCGGCCCGCCGCCCGCGCCGCCGCAGCCCGGCAACGACAACTTCGCCAGCGCGCAGTCGCTCATCGGATGCTCTGGCAGCGTCACGGGCACGAACGTGGGCGCGACCAAAGAGGCAGGCGAGCCTAATAACCCTGTCAGCACCGGCAGCACCAGGTCCGTCTGGTATCAGTGGCAAGCGCCGAGCACTGGCAATTTTACCGTTGACACTAACGGCAGCGGATTCGACACGACCCTGGCCGTCTACACCGGAAACAGTCTGGGCGGGCTTTCCCTCATCGACAGCAACGACGATAACGAAGACCCGAACACGAGTGAGCACGAAGTCACCAGCAGCATTACCTTCACGGCCAACCAGGGCACCGTCTACCGGATCGCCGTCAACGGCTTTAATAATGGCGGCTCGGGCGGCGACATCGGCAACGTCAAGGTCAACTGGGTGCAGACCAACTGCTCGCAGCAGTCGCCGACGCTGCAACTGAATCAGGCCAGCTACCAGGTGAGCGAGGGCGGCGGCAACATCGGCGTCGTGGTCACGCGCACAGACGTATCGGGCACGGCCTCAGTGAACTACGCGACCAGCGACACGTTCCCCATCAGCCAGAACTGTCAGGCCACCGGGACCGGCATCGCTTCATCGCGCTGCGACTACGCCACCAGTATCGGCACCCTACAGTTCGCCGCGGGTGAAGCCTCGAAAACCATCTTCATCCCCATCGTGGATGACAACATCTCTGACGGTAACGAGACCTTCACGATAACTTTGAGCAACCCCGTCGGCGCTGGACTCGGAGCTACCACCTCCGCTCCCGTAACGATTGTCGATAACGCCAACACAGCCGGGAACCCCATCGACACCGTGCCGTTCTTCGTCCGCCAGCACTACATCGATCTGCTGGGCCGTGAACCGGACCCGGCGGGCTATCAGGGCTGGCAAGACATCCTCAACGGCTGCGGCACCACCGTCGCCCAGCCCTGCGACAGGATAGAAGTAAGTAGCGCTTTCTTCCGCAGTGAGGAGTTCCAGAACCGAGGTTATTTCGTCTACCGCTTCTACTCTGCCGTCAACAAGATACCCTTGTACGAGCAGTTCATGCCTGATTTAGCGAAGGTCAGTGGATTCCTTTCGGCCCAGGAGTTGGAGAACAACAAGGTGGCCTTTGTTCAGGAGTTCATGGCCAGGAGTGATTACCAGACCAGGTACGCCGGGATTACCGACAACACGGCCTACGTGGACACGCTCTTAGGCACACTGGGATTGCCCAACCATTCCGGGAGACAGGGCTGGATCAATGCTCTGAACACTGGGACGAGCAGAGCGGTAGTG
>DATEMM010000491.1:0-17413 GCA_035275605.1 Pyrinomonadaceae bacterium | reverse complement strand
CGCTCGCGATGGAACCGGAGGTCATCCTCTTTGACGAGCCGACCTCGGCGCTCGACCCGCAACTTATCCAGAGCGTGGCGCGGATGCTCAGGGCGCTAGACGATTTGGGCAAGACGCTCGTCGTCGTCTCGCACGACATGAACTTCGCCCGCCGCATCTCCGACCAGGTGATCTACTTCGAGGGCGGTCACGCCGTCGAATCCGGCACGCCCCTGGAAGTCTTCAGTAATCCGCAGAAGCCTGAGACGCGTGCCTTCATGCAGAGCTTTCACGAAGATGACGGGGCGACGGAAGATGTGCCAGCCCCCGCAGCCGACGCAGCCGAAAGCGTGAAACTCGACACGGAGATGGGCACGCGCAACCGGCTCGGACAAGAAGAGTGAGACATCAAATGTTTGAACGCACACGGCGCAAGGCCGCCGCCGCCACGCTCCTCCTGCTGCTCCTTTTCCCTTTCCCTTTGCTGGCACAGACGGCGCTCCAGCGCGTCCGCCAAAGCGGGGAACTTCGCGTCGGCACGGACGCCACCTATCCGCCTTTCGAGTCGGTTGAGGGCGAGCAGTTCTCCGGCTTCGACATCGACCTCATCAACGCCATCGCGCGCGAACTGGGTGTCCGCGCACGCTTCATCAACGCGAGCTTTGACGGCATCTTTCCCGCGCTCCAGAACGGGACGTTCGACGCCGTCATCTCGTCGGTCACGATCACGGACGAGCGCAAAGCCTCCATGCTCTTCACGGACCCCTACTACGATTCGGGGCAGTTAATCGCCATCCGCGAAGAGACTCAAGGCATAGCCACGCCCGACGACCTGAAGGGAAAGACCGTGGGCGTCCAGATCAACACGACGGCGCAGTACGACCTGGAAAAGCGCGCGGGCGTCACCGTCAACAAGTACAACACGATTGACCTGGGCCTTCTGGATTTGCAGAACAAGCGCATCGACGCAGTCGTGGGCGACGCGCCGGTTTTGAAGTTCATGATCTTCAAAAGCTTCCGCGGGCTAAAAACCGTCGGCCGCCGCTTCACGGACGAAAAGTTCGGCATCGCCGTCGCGCAGGGCAACGAGGATTTGGTCCGGGAGATGAATGCCGCGCTCAAACGGATTCGCGAATCCGGCGAGTATGACAAGATTCACGAGACCTGGTTTGGCGAGGCCGCCGAGCGCGCACAGGAGGCCGAGGCAGGTAAAACGAGGGCCAGACTTTTCGACTGGGAACTGGCGAAGCGGACCCTCCCGCTCTTTCTCAAGGGCATCTGGCTGACGGCGCAGCTAGCCTTTCTCAGCCTCCTCTTCGGTCTGCCCATAGGGTTGCTCCTGGCCCTGGCTCGCGTGCAATCGTCCCGGCTGCTCAAAGCGCCGGCGGCCTTCTACGTAGAGGTAATGCGCGGGACCCCTCTGCTCGTCCAGATTCTTTTCATCTACTTCGTGCTACCCATTTTCGGCGTCAGCATCTCAGCGTTCTGGAGCGGCATCATCGCCCTGACCTTAAACAGCGCCGCCTACATCGCGGAGATTTTCCGCGCCGGGATTCTCTCGATTGACGCCGGGCAGATGGAAGCCGCGCGCGCGCTCGGCATGACCCACGCGCAGGCCATGCGGCGCATCATCCTGCCGCAGACTTTCCGCCGGGTCGTCCCGCCCCTGACGAACGAAGCTATCGCGCTCCTGAAGGACTCGTCGCTCGTCTCCATCATCGGTTTGACGGAGCTGGCGCGCACAGGCCAGGAGCTCGCCAGCCGCAACGCAGCGCCCCTGACCATCTGGCCGATGGTCGCAATCTTCTACCTGCTGCTCACCTTCCCGCTGACGCGCATCGCGGAGTACCTGGAGAGACGCTGGCGGCCAGTTACACGGGCCTGAAAATTCCTGAGAAGTTAAGACTCCTATGAAAATTCTCGTACTCGGATCGGGCCGGATGGGACTCGGCGCGGCGTTTGACCTGGCACACAGCGCGGACGTCGAAGCGGTGACAATCGCGGACCTTGACCTGGAGCGCGCACGCGCCGTCGCGGAAACGATTAAGAGCGATAAGCTGCGGCCCTTGCAGGTTGACGTGACGAACGACGCGGAAGTCGTCGAGCTGATGCGCGGGCATGACTCGGCGATTAGCTGCGTCACCTATTTTCATAACGTGCGGCTCGCGCGTGCGGCCGTCGAGGCGCGCGTCAACTTCTGCGACCTCGGCGGCAATAACACTGTCGTGGACGCAGAGCTGGCGCTCGATGATGCGGCGCGCCGGGCGGGAATCAACATCATCCCGGACTGCGGCCTGGCCCCCGGCATGGTCTCGATTCTCGTGGCCCACGGCGCGCAAAGGTTCGACCAACTAGATGAGATTCACATACGCGTCGGGGGCCTCCCGCAAGAGCCCCGCCCTCCCTTGAATTACCAGATAGTCTTCGCGGTCGAAGGTTTGATTAACGAGTACGTCGAGCGCGCGCGTGTGATTCGCGCCGGGCAGATCATCGAAGTCGATTCGATGACGGAAATCGAGCGGCTCAGTTTCCCCGCGCCCTTTGAAGAGATGGAAGCGTTCCAGACCTCCGGCGGGACGTCCACGTTGCCGGAAACTTTCCTCGGCCGCGTCCGCGAGCTGGACTACAAGACCATCCGCTACCCAGGCCACTGCGAGCAGTTCAAGCTGCTCATAGACCTGGGCCTCGCCGCCAGCGAAGAGCTTGAGATTGACGGCGCGCATCTGAGCCCACGTCGCATGCTGGGCGCGCTGCTGCTGCGCCATCTTCCTGCCGACGAGCCGGACGTGGTCTTGATTCGCGTGGAGTTTAAAGGAACTTCGGGCGGCGCGGAGAAACGACTCCGCTACGACATCATTGACCGCTTTGACGAGGAGACAGGCTTGAGCGCGATGATGCGGACGACCGCCTTCCCAGCTTCCATCATCGCCCAGATGATGGCGCGCGGCCAGATCAAGGAGAAGGGCGCGACACCCCAGGAACGTTGCGTTCCACCCGCCGTTTTCGTGAATGAACTGGCCAGGCGCAACATAAAAATTCATGAAGCCTAAAAAGTGAATCGCGGGCTGAGGATAGTGTTCCTCAGCCCGCGATTAGCTGTTTGACGAGGTTGTAGTCTTAGACCCTCGCCTTGATGATGCTGCGACGGCGTCGCTGTGCCGGTTTCTTGACGGGGAGCAAATCCCTGTGCCGCCCCTGTAGCATAGAGCACAGACGCTGGTGGCTAACTCCCAGTAGCCTGGCCGCCCGCGTCACGCTGCCCCTGGCGCTCTCGAAAGCGAGCTTGATGAGGCTCGCCTCGTAGCGCAGGACCTCTTCTTCGAGCGAGCAGCCAGCCCAGTTGTGGCCCTGTGCCAGTTGATCCGTCTCGCGCGCGGCGTGGGCCTCGACGGCTTCGCGCGTAATCTCCCCTTTATCCGCGGACGTCAGAACGATGCGCTCGATCAGCGAGCGCAACTCGCGCACGTTACCTTTTAGCGGGAGCCCGCGCATAGCCTCAACGGCTTCGGGCCTCAAGTGGACGCGCCTGTTGTGCTGCTCGGAGAGTTCTTTGATGAACTGCGCGGCGAGGGCCGAGATGTCGCCCGGACGTTTTCTGAGCGGGGGAATCTCCAGGTGAAAAGTGTTCAGCCGGTAGAGCAGATCGTCGCGGAACTGCTTCTGCGCGGCTTGCTCTTTCAGGTTACGGTTGGTGGCGGCGATGACCCGTATGTTGACTCTCTCGGGCTCCGGCTCGCCGATGGCGTGCGCCTCGCCGTGCTCGATCAAGCGCAGGAGCCTGCCCTGATCCGCCAGGCTCAGCTCGGCAATCTCGTCCAGAAAGAGCGTACCGCCCGCAGCGTAGCGCACGATGCCTATGCTGTCCTGGGCGGCGTCCGCGAAACTCCCCTTCCTGTGCCCGAACAGGAGAGATTCGATTAACGCGCCGGAAAGCGCCGTGCAATTAATCGCCACGAATTGACCGGCCCGGCCGCTCCACTCGTGAATCATCCGCGCCAGAAGCTCCTTGCCGGTTCCCGTCTCGCCCGTAATGAGCAGGGGGGCCTGCGCGGCGGCCACACAATGCGCCGCGCGCAGCAACTCCGCCGTCTGTTCGTCCGCGTAAGTGAAACGGGGTGGGGCGGACTCCTTGACGCGTGCGCGCCCGGCCTTGAGAACGCGGCGGGCGCAAGAGCGCAGGCGCGCCAGTGTCTCGGAGTTCTGTGATTTGGCGAGCAGCTCGTCAGCACGATTGTAGAGGGCTGCCACCTCGGTCACCGCTAGGCGCTCGCACAACTCTTCGATGATGGTCAGCGCGGCCAAGCCTGCGCCCTCGTTATCGCCGGCCTGAGACGCCAGGTCCGTCGCGCGCTCAAGCGTCAGCCGGGACTCTTCGTACCGCCCCAGGCGCGCCAGCGCCACACCGTGAGTGGTCAGGGCCTCGGCCAGCAGCGCCAGCTCGTCGCCCTTTTCCAGCCTGCGGGCGGCGGAACGTGCGATCTTTTCAGCATCGGAATTGCGCTCCTGTGCCAGGAGCACGCGCGCGCGCGTATCATCCACCTGCGCCGCGCTGCCGCTGTCCTTGAGGCTGGTGAAGAGTAAGTGTGCGCGGTCCAGGTGCTCGTGCGCTTCGGCGAACCGGCCGGTGATGAAGAGCAGGGAGCCGATGTTGTTTTCGACGCGCGCTCGGTAGCGTGTGTGGCCCGACTGCTCGAAGTGGTAGCTGGCCGCCGTGTACTCGACCAGGGCGCGGTCCGTGTAGTCCTCGCGACGTTCCGCTACGCCGAGCTTCTTGAGGACGATTCCGAATTGGAAATGGAACCTGCCTTTGGCCGCATTGCTCTGGCTCTCCTCAAAGATCGGCCTGGCTTCATTCAGGATGTTGAGCGCGTCGTTGAAGCGGCCCGAGAAGCTATCGACGATGGAGTTGTTGAGGAGGGCTCTGGCCTTCTGCTCGCTGTTCTTGTCGCCGAGCAGGACGAGGGCCTCGCGCAGTGTCACGCGCGCTTCGTCAAAAGCGCCCTCGCGCCAGTAGCAGATGGCAAGATCGACATACGCCTCGGCTACTTTGTCCTTCTCGCCCAGCGATTCGAAAACAGCCTTGCTCTCGCTGATTAAATCCTTGGCCGATTCCTGCGCGCCTTCGACCGTGTTGGCGCTGCCGATCCAGCCCGTCAGAGAGCCTGCGCGCAACAGCAACTCGGCCGCTGTGTGCTGGTCTAGCCCGTCCAATCCGGGGCGTTCGCCGACGTTATACCAGAGCTCTCCGAGAGCTCCGCGCGCCGCCTCATAATTGCCCGAATCTTCCAATTCCTTAGCAAGACGACAGCGTAAACGCGCTCGCTCGGCGTGGTCAAGGCCGGGATTCTCTATCATCCGGGCCACCTGAGGTGTTAAACCCATGTGAGGATTATACCTTTCTCTCTTTGCAAAATGATTTGCGTAGTGATGTTTCAGCTTGGTACAGTGCTATCATGCGCTCGTCAGCAGTTTGAGTTATTTCGACAGTCACTCTGGTTTTTTTCTGCTTACAAGAAGTCTCTAGGAGAAAATAATGAAAAACGTTAAGAAATTCTGCGCCACTTCAATTCTGGCACTAACGCTCACCCTTTCTGCTTCCGCTGGTGACATGGCGGGTCCAGGTGTGTCCGAGACGCCCCCTCCGCCCGAGCAACGTCTGGTTACGGGCGATATGGCCGGCCCTGGCTCGGTCACGCTCGATCCGGTCACATCGCTCACGTTGAGCCTGCTCGAAAGCGTGCTTTCCCTCTTCTAGGTGAGTTCAATCAACTTCAGCCTTTCAAAAGCTGCCGTGTTCATCCACGCGCGGCCCGGCAGGAGTGTGCGCGACAACAAATAGCCTAAAGACTCTTACGGACACCCGGCAAGGAGGTTCCACAGCACATGCAGCTTAACCGTTATTCGACGTGAAAATCAATCAAAATCTACCACGGCCGCCTGTCCGCTAGCGAGCCCCTGGCCGGAGTTTGCTTTCAGCCTGGCTCGGGTTTATTGTGTCTCTCTCCGAGAAACCGGAGCGCCCCTGGCGCTTGCCGCCGCGAAATCAATTATCACACCCTGGATAGTCTCTCACGAGGAGGATTATCGAATGAGCGCTTTACCGATCATCATCGGCGCGTTGTGCCTGATGGCAATCGCGTATCGTTACTACTCCGCCTTCCTCGCCGCGCGCGTTCTGGCGCTGGACGACGCGCGTCCCGTGCCGTCAAAAACTATGTACGACGGGCACAACTATTACCCGACGAACAAGTGGGTCCTGTTCGGCCATCACTTCGCCGCCATCTCGGGCGCTGGGCCACTGGTTGGGCCAGTGCTTGCCGCGCAGTTCGGATTCCTTCCTGGCCTGCTGTGGCTGGTCATAGGCGTCTGCCTCGGCGGGGCAGTACACGATTTTATGATCCTGGCCGGGAGCGTCAGGCGGCGCGGTAAATCTCTGGCCGAGATTGCACGCACGGAGATCAGCCCGCTCTCCGGACTGGTCGCGGGCATAGCGATTCTCTTCATCGTCGTCATCGCGCTCGCAGGATTAGGGCTCGTCGTCGTCAACGCGCTCGCCGAATCCCCCTGGGGCACATTCACTGTCGCCTTCACCATCCCGCTCGCGCTCCTGATGGGCCTCTACATGTACCGCATACGCCCTGGGCGCATCGGCGAAGCGAGCGTCATAGGAGTCGCGGGCCTGCTCTTCGCCGTCTGGCTGGGCGGGCGCATCGCGGAATCGCCCTGGGCCGCGAGCTTCACCTTCTCGCGCACGACCATCATCATCCTGATGGCCGCTTACGGTTTCATCGCCAGCGTCCTGCCCGTCTGGATGCTCCTTTGCCCGCGCGACTACCTTTCGTCGTACCTCAAGATCGGCACTATCGCTTTTCTCATCATCGGCGTGATCGCCGTCGCCCCGAAGCTGAACATGCCGGCGATGACTCCCTTCGTCAATGGCGGCGGCCCGGTCATCCCTGGCAAGCTCTACCCGTTCGTCTTCATCACCATCGCCTGCGGCGCGATCAGCGGCTTTCACGCGCTCATCTCTTCGGGGACGACGCCCAAGATGATTGCGAAGGAGACGGACGCGCGCATGATCGGCTACGGCGGGATGTTGATGGAGGGAGTGGTCGGCGTGGTTGCCCTGATCGCCGCGGCGTCGCTTTTCCCCGGCGACTATTTCGTCATCAACACCCCGCAGCGCACGGAGGCTCAAAGGTCCGCTTACGTGCGCATGGTGGACGAGCACACGGGCTCCGGCTTTGACCTTCAGCCCAAAGAGATCGAGCGCCTCGAACAGGAATCAGGCGAAAAGGATTTGCGCGGGCGCACAGGGGGCGCGGTCACGCTGGCGCTCGGCATCGCCAAGATTTTCGACGGCATCCCAGGTCTTTCGGGGCTGATGAAATACTGGTATCACTTCGCCATCATGTTCGAGGCGCTCTTTATCCTGACGACGATAGACACGGGCACGCGCGTCGCGCGCTTTCTAGTGGGCGAGTTCGGCGGGAGGTTTTACAGAAAGCTCGAGGAGCCGAACTGGCTGCCGGGCTCTTTGATTACCACGGCGCTCGTCGTCTTCGGATGGGCGGCCTTCATCTGGTCTGGGTCGATCTCGACCATCTGGCCCATGTTCGGCATCGCCAATCAGCTTTTAGCGGCGGTCGCGCTCTGCGTGGCGACGACCATTCTCTTCAACATGGGCAAGGGGCGCTACGGCTGGACGACCATCGTCCCGCTCGTGTTCGTCGCCACGACCACGCTTGTCGCAGGCTGGAAGTCCATCACGGATAACTTCTGGCCGCTGTCGCAAAAGCCGGAGACGGCCACGCAGGGCTACATCAACGTCGCCCTGACGGCCATCCTGATGGTCGCGGCCGTGGTCGTGCTCATAGACTCCCTGCGGCGCTGGGTCGGCGGCAGAAAAGGGCCGGAAGCGCTGGCGAGCGCGGACATGGCTGAGGCGGGCGCGGCTTAAACGAGTTAGACTTGCCCCACGAAGCAGCTTGAAAAGCCTGAAAAGCCCCAACGGGGCGTCATATGAAAGCCTGGGGCATCGCCCCTGATCACAGGCGGCGTATTAGATAAGCCCTGAAAGGGCGCAATACATATTCCGCCCTTTCAGGGCTTATCATCAATGGCGACGTGTGACCAGGGGCGTTGCCCCAGGCTATTGTATGTCGCCCCTTCGGGGCTTTTCAGACAGCTTCTCAATTCAATAGCCTGGAAAGCCAGTGCATGATGTTGAGCGCGAGCTGGCGGTTATCCAGTCCAGGGCGATTCATGCCGAGCCGTATCTCATCTTTTCCCATCAACTGCGCCGCGACTCCCGTCACCTTTTGCGCCGAGAGCATGGCCGCCTCGCCGAGCACCACCACGCGCCCCTTCCCGAACGTCAAGGCGATTCCCTGTGCGCGACCGGCCGCGGAGACCGGCGGGCCCGCGGCGGGCCGCCCCCTGGCCGTCACTCCTGGGGGAAGCTGCTGGCCGTTTGGCAGGCGGTCCACGGTGACTGCCTCCGAATCCTTCGACGGGGGTTGACGATCTCTGGCAGTGTCAGACAGCTTGAGAAAGGCGACGCTCCCTTCCGGACCTTTGAGCGACTGCCCCGTGAAGGTGACGACGCGGCTGACACGCTCCGTCGCGTCGCGGCCCTGAGTGATGGGGTGCTCCTGCAAAAGATGGTTGTCGCGCGAGAAGACCAGAAAGCTCCTGTTCGTGTTTCCGTCTTCCCGGTCGTAAACTTCCATATCCACGGCATACCCTTTACTCATGTCAACGCCGAAGCGTTTGGCCAGCGCTTCCGCGGCCGAGCCGAACGGCGCGTGGTCTGCTATGAGAAGCAGGGAACCGCCCGCGCGCACCCACTCACGCACCGCGTCGCATTCCTCTTCGGTGAATGCAGGTTTGTCCGAGCCGGGGCTGGCCTGAGTCTCCGCGCCCAGCGCGTTGGCGATGACGAGCAGGTCGTAGCCTTCGAGCACCTTCTTCTGAAACTTCTCCTTGTTGGCCACGACCGCGTAGCCGTCATTCCCTATAAGGTCGGCGAAAGGCTTGTAGCGGCCCGTTGTTGTGTGAAAGTTAAAATGTGCCTCGTCGAAGAGAACCCTCGGGTGCTTCCGCGTGTAGGCCGGGCGCGCGACTTTAGCGTCAAAGCCTGCGTCCGCTTCCTGCTGAGCTAACACAGCGGGGGTGATGATGGCTAGGAGAGCGCAGGAGGCAAAAAGAGGCAGGGCAAGGCGGAACGGATTCCTGTTCATCAGCTTTTCTCCAGAGTCTTGAGAGAAGGCAGGCCGCTAACGGCATGACGGCCCTTCCCTTAATTTAGCCCTCGCGTCCTTTGGGTTCCAAATTTTTTGCCCTGGCCCCTCTTCTCTTGCCGTGGACGCCGCCTGCGATGTGGACAGTTCGCCCATAAATCAGCAATAATGTCCGCTTTTAGCGCGACGTGGCTTTTGGGCGGTAGATACACAGGACGCGCTTCCTGTGTGTCATAGTCTGTCTGAACCCGCTTCCAAGCTTAAAAGAGACGCGCATCAAGAGGCGCTCTATCGGCTGGTTCATCTCGCCATCTATCGAACGAACAGAAAGGAATCTCTCAATCGTGGAGAATTTATCGTTATCATCGTCTGCCCGGCGAATCGGTCGCCGTGTTCTGGCGACCGTTTCGGGCCTGGCCCTGCTCCTCATCACGGCCTCGTCCGCACTGGCACAGGGGCACAAGCCGGGTGGAGAAGCAAATCTATTATTGCCTGACCTCTCAAGAGTCTCCTTCTTTAACGGGAGCATAGACGGGCACACGCTGCTGCTCGTCGGCATAGGCGTCTGCATCCTCGGCCTGCTCTTCGGGCTCTGGATTTATATGCAGCTCAAGAACCTGCCCGTGCACCGCTCCATGCGTGAGATTTCCGAGCTGATCTACGCGACGTGCAAGACTTACCTGACGACGCAGGGGAAATTCATCCTGTTCCTCTGGGTCTTTATAGGCATCATCGTCGCCCTCTATTTCGGCGTCCTGGCACAGACGGTCAACGCGGCCACTGGCGCAGTCGAGCAGGGTTTTCCGCCGCTGAAAGTCGCCATCATTCTCCTTTTCAGTCTGGTCGGTATCGCGGGCTCTTACGGCGTGGCGTGGTTCGGCATACGCGTCAACACGTTCGCCAACTCGCGCACCGCCTTCGCGAGCCTTGAAGGCAGGCCGTACCCGATCTATTCGATTCCGCTCAAGGCGGGCATGTCCATCGGCATGATGCTCATCTCGGTCGAGCTGCTCATCATGCTCTGCATCCTGCTCTTCATCCCGCTCGACTACGCAGGCCCCTGCTTCATAGGCTTCGCCATCGGGGAATCTCTCGGCGCGGCGGCGCTGAGAATCGCCGGCGGCATCTTCACCAAGATTGCCGACATCGGCTCGGACCTGATGAAGATCGTTTTCAAGATTAAGGAAGACGATGCGCGCAACCCTGGCGTCATCGCCGACTGCACGGGCGACAACGCGGGCGATTCCGTCGGCCCCTCTGCGGACGGCTTCGAGACTTACGGCGTGACGGGCGTGGCGCTCATCACCTTCATCCTGCTGGCCGTCCCCTCGGAGACCGTCAGGATTCAACTGCTCGTCTGGATTTTCGTCATGCGCGTGATGATGATCATCGCGAGCGCCTTCTCTTATTTCATTAACGAAGCGGTCGCCAAATCGCGCTACGCCCGCGCCGAGCGAATGAACTTCGAGGCCCCGCTCACCTCGCTCGTCTGGATAACTTCCATCATCTCGGTCGTGCTCACTTACGTCGTCTCGTACCTGATGATTCCGGTCCTTGGCGGCGACTCGACGCTCTGGTGGAAGCTGGCGTCGATCATCACCTGCGGAACGCTGGCCGGAGCGATTATCCCGGAGTTGGTCAAGGTCTTCACCTCGACGGAATCCGGCCACGTCAAGGAGGTCGTCACCTCTTCGCGCGAGGGCGGCCCGTCGCTCAACATTCTTTCCGGACTGGTGGCGGGTAACTTCTCCGCCTACTGGCTCGGCATCAGCATCGTGGCGCTGATGGCCATCGCCTATTTCTTTACCACGCTGTCGGGCGATGCGAGCGCAGGTCTGGGCGCGCTGATGGTCAACCCGCTTGCCGCGCCCGTCTTCGGCTTCGGCCTCGTGGCCTTCGGCTTTTTAGGCATGGGTCCCGTCACGATTGCCGTGGATTCTTACGGGCCTGTGACGGACAACGCGCAGTCGGTTTACGAGTTGTCGCTGATTGAGCAGGTCCCGAACGTCGAGGAAGAGATTAAGCGCGACTACAATATGACGGTCAACTTCGAGCGCGCCAAGCACCTCCTGGAAGAGAACGACGGCGCGGGCAACACCTTCAAGGCGACGGCCAAGCCGGTCCTGATTGGCACAGCGGTCGTCGGCGCTACCACGATGATCTTCTCAATCATCATGGCGCTCACCGAAGGGCTCAGGCCAGAGTACCTTGGAAACCTTTCGCTGCTGCACGCGCCCTTCCTGCTCGGACTGATTACGGGCGGCGCGATCATCTACTGGTTCACAGGGGCCTCGACGCAAGCGGTGACGACGGGCGCTTACCGCGCCGTCGAATTCATCAAGGCCAACATACGCCTCGAAGGCGTGGAGAAGGCGTCGGTCGAAGACTCCAAGAAGGTCGTGCAAATCTGTACGCAGTACGCGCAGAAGGGAATGTTCAATATCTTCCTGACCGTCTTCTTCGCCAGCTTGGCCTTCGCCTTCGTCGAGCCTTACTTCTTCATCGGCTACCTGATCTCGATTGCCGTCTTCGGCCTCTACCAGGCCATCTTCATGGCGAACGCCGGTGGCGCGTGGGATAACGCCAAGAAGATCGTCGAGGTCGAGTTGAAGGCCAAGGGAACGCCCTTGCACGACGCGTCGGTCGTCGGCGACACGGTTGGCGATCCATTCAAGGACACTTCGTCCGTGGCGATGAACCCGGTCATCAAGTTCACGACGCTCTTTGGTCTCCTGGCCGTCGAGCTGGCCGTGAGCCTGACGGCGCGGTACGGCTCGAACCTGAGCCACATCCTGGCCGCGGTCTTCTTCCTGATCTCTGTGGTCTTCGTCTGGCGCTCGTTCTACGGAATGCGCATCGGCAATGTGGCCGGTGGCGCGGAGCAATCGGAGAGCGTGGGCGAGATGGGGACGGACCGCGAGGGCGTGGCCACGCGCTAAACGGAAAGTTTGAGGGTTGCGAGTTTCAGGTTTCGGGTTAAAATTCTGAAGCCCGGAACTCGCAGCCCGAAACTCAAGAATCTGAGGACTTGAACTCGTGAACACTTCATACGCTAAAGCCGAAACACTGACGGGGGCCGTGCTCGCGCCGCTCAACTGGGCGCGCTCGCTTGGACTTGTCATCGCCTTCAGTCTGCTGACCGCGCTCGCCGCCCAGGTCGTCATCCCGACTCCCTGGAGCGACGTGCCCATCACGGGTCAGACTTTCGCAGTGCTTTTGACGGGCGCGCTCCTGGGGTCGCGCCTGGGCGCGCTGGCCATGATCGCTTACCTGATCGAGGGCGCATCGGGCCTTCCCTTTTTCGCCGCGGGCGGGAGCGGACTCGCGCGACTGACCGTCAGCCCGTGGGCCGGCTACCTGTGGGCGTACCCGTTGGCGGCTTTTCTGACGGGCTGGCTGGCGGAGCGCGGCTGGGACCGGCGCTACTTCAAGGCGGCGGCGGCGATGGCTTTGGGCTCGCTCGTTATCCTCTTCGGAGGGCTCCTCTGGCGGCGCGGCTTGATGTCCTTTGATCAGGCGCTTCTCACAGGCGTTGTGCCATTTTTGCCGGGCGACGCCGTCAAGATTGCGCTGGCCGCTGCGGTGCTTCCCTCCGGCTGGGCGCTCCTGCGCCGCAAGGGCTCGCGCTAGCGCAGGAGAGGCTCCCTCTGACTTAAATTCCAGAGGCCCCCGGCCTGGCTCGTCCACGTCGGGGGCTTTGATTTTTAGCGCCGTCCAATTAGAAAGTAATCGCCGCAAGGCGGGCGAGAGTTCTCCGTTCATCGCTGGCGGCGCTCAGAAGGTTTTTCACGAGCGTGCGGGAAGAGAAAGGGAGAAAGGTGAGCAGACTTTTCAAACACGCGCTTCCACTGGCAATCGTGCTGGCGGCTCTCATGTTCGGGAATGCTGGCACATCACGGGCGCAATCCAGGGGGACGGAGATCATCCGTCCTATTAAATTCGAGCGGGGCAAAAGGACCGCGACGCTCACGGGTTCCGTTCAGCTCCCGCACGGCGAAGGCGACATGCATAACGACGGGGCGGACAGGTACGAGCTTAAATATCGCGCCGGGCAGAGGGTGACGTTCACCCTGGAATCCGAGGGCAACCGCGCCGTCTTCTCCATCTCCACTTACGGCCCGAACGGCCCGAACCTTCCGGCGCAGAAGACCAGATGGACGGGGAGGCTGCCTGCCTCCGGCGACTATCTCATCACAGTCTGGACAAGCGAAGGGGCCGCGAAATACACGCTCCACGTGTCACTACGCTAAGCGAGGTCAAGCGATGATGAAAAGAAGGCTCGCGTTCGGGCTCTGCTTCGCCGTCCTGCTCATTTCCCTGGGCCTGCGCGGACAGGCGTCGAAGAGCTTCTACAGACAGGCCGGTGACGATGCGCAGGAAGACTCCGGCGACTCGACTCTTCCGCTTCCCGAGGCAAAGGACTCCTGGCTGATAGAGATGAGCAGGGGCGGCGGGATGCGTCCGGGAAAGGAGAGCGTGAGCGTCAACTCCGATGGCGAAATCCAACTCACCTCCGCGCATTTCCCGCAGGGCAAGCTGGTCGTGGAATGTTCGCTCAAAGAAAAACTCTCGCCCGGAGATTTACAGGAACTCAAGCTGGCCGTGCGCGCGGCCAGACCAGCCAACTGGCACACCGGCTACGAAGACCCGAAGCATCCTGTCTGCTGCGACCAGCCGACTTCTCATCTGACCCTTTCGCGGCGCGCGAGCAATGATGGCAAGAGAGAGTACAACACGTCATGGTATCCTGGCAGCTCGCAGTTGCGCCCGGCGGATTTGGTGAAAGTAGCCGAGTTGACACAGGCGCTCTGGAATAAATCCAGGGAGCACTGCGGGGGCTAGCCAGGGGGTTTTCAAGCATGTACGTTCTCAAGGTCCGCTCGCGCGAGCGCGAACAACTCGTCGAGTTCACGGACGAAGTCAGGCGTAGTCTCAAGGAATCGGGTGCGCGCGAAGGCGTCTGCGTGCTCTTCGTCCAGCACACGACCGCCGGGTTGACCGTCAACGAAAACGCCGACCCGGACGTACAGCGCGACATGCTCCACGCCCTGCGCACGCTGATTCCGCAGCACGGGATGGATTTTCGCCACGGCGAGGAGAACTCGGACGCGCACATCAAGGCCACGCTCACGGGGTCCAGCGTCTCCGTTCCTTTCAAGGATGGCGAGCTGCTGCTGGGACGCTGGCAGGGCATCTTCCTCTGCGAGTTCGACGGCGGGCGCGAGCGCCGCGTGGTGATGACGCTTTTGCCCGCACTCTCAAAAGCAACCTGGTAGAGGTTCAGGTTCAAGCGAAGAAGAATTAACAGGGATGGACAGGATGAACAGGATAAAAAGCAAAGAGGGATTCTGCTCTCTTTCCTTTTCTTATCCTGTCTATCCTGTCCATCCCTGTTAATTTCCTCATCATCTCTCGCAGCGATGCCGATGAAAGAGAGTGTGCCAAACCCTTCGCCAAGGCCAGCCGTCTACGACCGTTATGCCGCACGCTACGACCGGCTCGTCGCCCCTCTGGAGCGAAAGTTTCTAGCGCGCTGGCGCGCTGAGGCCCTGGCCGCGATACCGGCCGATGGCCGCGTGCTCGAAGTCGGCGCGGGCACGGGCGCGAACTTCCCCTTTTACCCGCGCCCAACTCGCGCGGTGGCCAGCGAGTTGAGCCGCGAGATGCTCAAGGTCGCGCGGGCCAAGGCGAGGCCAGACAACGTGCACCTTGTCCAGAGCGGCGCGGAGCGTCTGCCCTTCGCGGACGATTCGTTCGACGCGGCCTTCGCCACGCTAGTCTTCTGTTCGGTCGCCTCGCCCGCGGACGCTTTCCATGAGTTGCGCCGCGTCGTCCGCCCCGGCGGAACAATCGTCCTGCTCGAACACGTCCGGCCGGGCGGCCTGTTGGGCTACTTCTTCGACGCGCTGAGCCTCTTGACGGTCGCGCTCTTTGACGACCACTTCAACCGCCGGACGGCCAGTGAGGCGCGCCGCGCCGGGCTTCAACTCAAAAGCGTAGAGCGCCGCGCCCTCGGAATCTTTAACATCATCACCTGCCAGGTCGGGGAAAGGGATGAGGGCGGAAGGATGAGGGATGAAGGGAGGACGATTGCAGTTGAGTGATAAGCCTTTCATCCCTCATCCCTCCGCCCTCATCCCTTGCCACGTTGGCTGCCAGGGGTGGAACTATGATGACTGGGTGACTGGGCCGGGCGAGCGCGTCTTTTACCCGCAGGGTACGCGCGCCGCAGGCATGCTGGAAGTTTATGCTCGCGCGTTCGAGACGGTCGAAGTCGATTCGACCTTTTACGCCGTCCCGCCCGTGGCGACCGTCGAAGGGTGGGCCAGGCGCACACCGCCCGGCTTCACTTTCTCCCTCAAGCTGCCCCGCGAGATTACGCACGAGCGCGCGCTCGGGGCCGGAAGCACGGAGATTCTGGAAGAGTTCTGCGAGCGTGCGCGCCTGCTCAAAGAGAAGCTCGCCGTCGTCCTCATTCAACTGCCGCCGCAGTTTGAGCTCGGTCCTGAGACCGGGCGAGCCCTGCGCTCTTTTCTGCCGCGCCTGCCGCGCGACATACGCTTCACGCTTGAGTTTCGCAGCGCGGGCTGGCTCAAGCAGACCGTCTTCGATTTCCTGGCCGAGCACGGCGTAGCCGTCGCCTTAGTTGAAGGACAGTGGATAGCGCCCGAGGAGACCTGGCACCTGATGGATCACCCGACCACTGACTTCGCTTACATACGTTGGATGGGCGCGCGCAACCTGACGCGCTTCGACACGGTGCAGCGGCCGCAGGACGAAAATCTGGCGGACTGGCACAGGATGATCGGACGCCTGATGAGCCGCGTCTCGCACGTCTACGCTTATTTCAGTAACTTCTACGAAGGCCATGCGCCCGCAAGCGCCAACAAGCTGAAACGGTTGCTCGGCCAACGAGTCGTCGAAGCCTCGGACCTGGAAGATCAGCCGTCGCTGTTTTAAGGAAACTGCGCCAGGAGCGGTAATCACGATTCCCCCTCTACCGAAGACAATGGATGACATCACCTTCCTGCCCGCTCACGTCCTGGCGAAACTGATTCGGGGTCGCGAGCTCTCTTCGCGCGAGGTGTTGGAAGCGCATCTCAGCCGTATCGACAGAATCAACCCGGCCCTGAACGCTATCGTCACGCTAAACGATGAGGGGGTGCGCGAACGCGCGCGAGAAGCAGACGAGGCGCTCGGGCGCGGGGAAATCTGGGGGCCGCTGCACGGCGTGCCCGTCACCATCAAGGACGCTTTCGATACCGCCGGACTGCGTACCACCCTCGGCTACAGGTGGATGAAGCGGCGCGTACCCGAAGGAAGCGCCACGGTGGTCGAGCGCATTTTGGGCGCGGGCGCAATCCTGCTCGGCAAGACGAACATCCCTGAAGTGTCTTTCGACTGGCAGACCAAAAGCCCCATCTTCGGCCGAACCAACAACCCCTGGGATTTTCGACGCACGCCGGGCGGAAGCACTGGCGGCGGCGCTGCGGCCGTTGCCGCGGGCCTCTCCCCTCTGGAGATCGGGAGCGACGGCGCCGGCTCCATACGCGTCCCGGCACACTTCTGCGGGGTCTTCGGATTCAAGCCGACGACTCATAGAGTCTCCGGCGTCGGCCACATGTTGATCCCGGAGGGCGAGCCGCGCGGCTCCCGGCACATCATCAGCTACGGCCCGCTGGCGCGATCCGTGGAAGATTTGCGGCTGGCCTTTTCGGTCATCGCCGGACCGGACCGAAAGGACTGGGAGGTCCCGCCGCTGCCGCTTGGCCCAATTTCCGCGGGGCCGACGCGACGGCCTTTGAGTAACTACAGGTTCGCCTGGACGGACGACTTTGGTGGTGTGCCAGTCAGCCGCGAGACGCGCGAAGCCCTGGAGAAGCTCGCGGAGAGACTGAGGGAGAGCGGGTGCAGGGTTGAGCGCGCCAGCCCGCCCGGCTTCGATTTTAGAGACGCGGTAGAGACTTGTGGAGAGATAACCGGGGCCGAGGCCGGTTCGCAGACCCCCTTTTACATGCGAGCGGCGGTCCGTCCCATCTTCAAGAAGCTGTTCGGGAGAAGCCCCTGGACGCGCGGCTTCGTCCGCGGCGAGCGCCTGAGCATGCGGCGCTACGCACGCGCGCTGGCGCGACGCGATTCCTTCATCACGCGCATGGAAGAATTCCTGGCAGAGTGGGACGCTTGGCTGTGCC
>DATEMM010000490.1:0-2541 GCA_035275605.1 Pyrinomonadaceae bacterium | reverse complement strand
CGCTTCTTCATCAAGCGGTCGCGCTCCGGCAGGGACTGCGTGACGCCGAGCGCGCGGCCGCGCGGGAGAATAGAGACCTTGTGAATCGGGTCGCTGTTTTTGACGGCGAGGCCGGCGGCAACGTGCCCGGCTTCGTGCACGGCCGTCGCGTAGCGCTCCTCTTCATCCATCATGAAGCCCTGCCGCTCGACGCCCATCAGGATTTTGTCGCGCGCGTACTCGACGTGCGGGCGGGCGATGGCTTCGGAGTTGTCGCGTGTGGCGGCAATCGCGGCCTCGTTCAGCAGATTGGCGAGGTCCGCCCCGGAAAAGCCCGGCGTCCCGCGCGCTATCCAGCGAAGGTCCAGGCCTTCTTCGAGCTTGAGCCCGCGGGCGTGGACTTTCAGTATCTCCTCGCGACCGTTCGCGTCCGCCAGGTTGACGACGACTTCGCGGTCGAAGCGGCCTGGGCGCGTCAAGGCGCTGTCGAGAATGTCCGGGCGATTGGTCGAAGCGATGATGACCATCCCGCTGTGCTGCTCGAACCCGTCCATCTCGACGAGCAACTGGTTGAGAGTCTGATCCTGGTCGGCGGAGGCGGAGTCGTTGCTGCGACCGCGCTGGCGACCCAGTGCGTCTATCTCGTCAATGAAGATGACGCAGGGCGAGAGCTTGCGCGCTTCCGCGAAAAGACGACGCACGCGCGCCGCGCCCATCCCGGCGAATTTCTCCTGGAAGCTCGAACCGGAGACTGAAAGAAACGGGGCGCCCGCCTCGTTCGCAGCAGCGCGGGCGAGCATGGTCTTTCCGGTTCCCGGAGGGCCTGAGAGCAGTATGCCGCGCGGCGCGCGCCCGCCGAGGCGGCCGAACTTTAAGGGGTCGCGAAGAAATTCTATCGTCTCGGTCAGCTCCGCTTTCGCCTCGTCCACGCCCGCGACGTCCGCGAAGTTGACGGACTGCTTGCCGCTTCCATCAACGAGATTGAAATCACCGCCGCGCCCGCCCATGCTGGCGTGCACGCGCCAGGCGACAAAGCCGAGCGAAGCCAGCACCAGGATGGGGATGAGCCAGTAGCCGGAGGTTTGCAGGAGGCCGGGCTGTAGAGAGGCGTAATCTACAGGGACCTTGTTCTTGTCAAACTGGCTGATGATTTCGTGTTGCGCGGCCGGATTGGTCACGATGGCCTGAAAGACGACGCCGCTCTTGTCCGTCACCGTCAAAAGCTCGCCGTCAACGTTCAGCGCTTGCGCAGTGTTGCTTTCCCCTATGGAGCGCAACTGGGTCGAGTTGATCTTCATCACCGCAGGCTTTCGCATCTGGTGAACCGTCAAAGCCGCGGCTGCGGCCAGCAGCATGAGCAGGCCCGCGATGATGAAAAGGTTGGCTTTCTGGGTACGGGGGATTAAACGGGGCAAAGGGGATGGCATAAAATTTCTCCCTGAGCGCGGCCGGCCTGATTTAGGGGAAGGCCGTGGCCACACTCTACAGAAAATAGAATTACAAAGAATCGGGCTTGAAAAATTGTCCGGTAACTGGAGGAGCAACTCTCGCGGCTCTGGCGGAGAAACCCTGTTGACGCGTTCGCCCAGGGGGCCAATGCGAACGGCATCTTTACTTTAACAGCCAGTGGCCGTTTAAGTCCAGACCTTAGTTAAAAACTTCACCCGAAAATTAAAAAGCCGGTCGGGTTATCGTTTGGATAACTCGCCTGCACAGGAGCTTCGGATGAGCGCGTCCACGCTTCGGTTGCCGCTAAGTCGCTGCCTTTGCTCAAAAAAAGAAGGGTTCGCCCTAATTTAAAACACAACGGCTCGGCCAGGTATGCTGTATTTTGATACAAACAATCGGCCAGATCGCCCCGAAAGCTCCTGAGCCGCCCACCCCCAGCAGGCACAAAACCCTTATTATTCAGGCTTTACCTCTGAATTTAAGCCGATCAGGCCGAGATGGCACGGCCGTTGCTCATCCCACTGGCCAGGTGGGTTCAGTAGAACCGATTAGGATTTAATCAGCGACGCTCAAAAAGGAGAAGGCGACAATGTTGTGGACAATTTTGGTGGTGCTTCTAGTGTTGTGGTTGATCGGTGCTATTGGCGGAATCGGGGGCGGCTTGATTCACTTGCTGCTCGTAGTAGCACTCATCATTTTCGTCATTAACCTACTCACAGGCCGTCGCACGGTCTAGGACTAAAGTAATGGCCGCCTCGTGACAGCACGGCTGTCGGGCCAGTTCCTTAAGAGTAGATGGGGGTCAAGCGAACAGTTTTAGAGAGGTTCAAACAAAGGAGAAGGCGATATGTTGTGGACAATCTTGGTAGTGCTTCTGGTCTTGTGGTTAATCGGCGCGATTGGCGGTATTGGCGGCGGTTTCATTCACCTGCTGCTCGTAGTGGCGCTGGTTGTTCTGGTCATCAACCTGCTGACAGGACGACGCACGGTCTAGTCTGACCGCTAAAATTAATCGGGGCGCGGGCGCGATTCCTTAGAGTCGCGCCCGCTTCTCTTTTTTTTAGCGGGCCACCGTGGGCAGATTGACCGGCACAGTCACCCGCCCCACCGGGT
>DATEMM010000489.1:0-9334 GCA_035275605.1 Pyrinomonadaceae bacterium | reverse complement strand
CGCAGCGCCTGCGCGGCAATCCGATGGGCGCGCAGATTCCCGGGCTCATCACGCCGGAATTCGTGCGCGACGAGGTGGCGCGCGGCCGGGCCATCATCCCGGCCAACGTCAACCACCCGGAAGCCGAGCCGATGATTATTGGCCGCAACTTCCTCGTCAAGATTAACGCGAACATAGGGAACTCCGCGGTAGCGTCTTCTATCGAGGAGGAGGTCGAGAAGATGCGCTGGGCCACGCGCTGGGGCGCGGACACCGTGATGGACCTCTCGACGGGCAAGAACATACACGCCACGCGCGAGTGGATTCTGCGGAACTCGCCTGTGCCAATCGGGACCGTGCCGATTTACCAGGCGCTGGAAAAAGTCGGCGGCAAGGCGGAAGAGCTGACCTGGGAGATTTACCGCGACACGCTCATAGAGCAGGCCGAGCAGGGCGTGGACTACTTCACGATTCACGCGGGCGTGCGCCTGCCCTACATCCCGCTGACCGCCAGGCGCACGACCGGGATAGTCTCGCGCGGCGGGTCGATCATGGCCAAGTGGTGCCTGGCACACCACGAGGAGAGCTTTCTCTACACGCGCTTTCGCGACATCTGCGAGATCATGGCGGCCTACGACGTCTCATTCTCGCTGGGCGACGGCCTGCGCCCTGGCTCAATCGCGGACGCCAACGACCGCGCCCAGTTCGCCGAGCTGGAGACCTTAGGTGAATTGACACGGATCGCCTGGGAGTACGATTGCCAGGTGATGATCGAAGGGCCGGGCCACGTCCCCATGCACCTGATTAAGGAGAACATGGACAGGCAACTGGAGATTTGTCACGAAGCGCCCTTTTACACGCTCGGGCCTTTGACGACAGACATTGCGCCCGGCTACGACCACATCACTTCGGGCATCGGCGCGGCGATGATCGGCTGGTTCGGGACGGCCATGCTCTGCTACGTCACGCCGAAAGAGCACCTGGGACTGCCCAACCGCAAGGACGTCAAGGACGGAGTGATTACCTACAAGTTGGCCGCGCACGCCGCGGACCTGGCCAAGGGGCACCCTGGGGCGCAGAGCCGAGACAACGCGCTCTCCAAGGCGCGCTTTGAGTTTCGCTGGGAAGATCAGTTCAACCTAGCGCTGGACCCGGAGGTGGCGCGCGAGTATCACGACGAGACGCTCCCGCAGGAGGGCGCGAAGCTCGCGCACTTCTGCTCCATGTGCGGCCCGCACTTCTGCTCCATGAAGATCACGCAGGACGTGCGCGACTACGCCGCTCAGAAGGAGCTGGACGAACAGTCGGCGCTCGAAGCCGGGATGAAGGAGAAGGCTGCGGAGTTCGTCGCAACCGGCGGGGAGATTTATCAGGGCGAGCTGCCGCAGGGTGCGAGCCGCGAGCACTAACGAGGCAAAACTGACACGTAGAGAACGAGAGGGGAGATGAGGAAGAGTATTCCTCTCATCTTCCCTCTCGCCATTTGCGGCGACGATCTATTCTTTACTAGTCAAAAAAATCCTATTGCTCTAATGCGTAACCGTGTGCAGGTTGAGGGCGGCGGTCATCAGGCGGTGTAGGTCTTCGGCGGGGACTACGGGGGCGTCGGGAATTATCTCCGGCGCACCGGCGGCCAGGAGGAACCCTTCGGGCGCGTGCTGCCCCGTGAACTTTTGCCCCAGCGCCCCAGCCTCGAACCCCGTGCCCTTAATCTTCAAGCGTTCCCTGAACGCGGCGTCCGTGTAGTGGACGACTATGTCCGGGAGAAGTTGTGCCAGCGCCTCATCCGCGCCGCGCGACGTCATCAGGCAGTCGCGCACCAGCGGCTCGCCGTCCTCAGTCACAAGCTCAAGCAGCATTCGCTCTATCTCCCGGCAAGTCTCCTCGTACTCCTCCGGCGGCACAACGCCTGCGGCCTCCCTCCCCACCAGGTTAAGACGAATCCACCCGTGCTGATCCGTCGGCAGAGAGAAGGCGCGTGTGCGCGACCAGTCGTAAGGCGGCAGCATAGTCGTCTGTGCCAGTTGGAAGGTCGCGGTTCGCGGCAGGGTTTTGTAATAGAGCTTCTTTAACGGCGACGGCGCGCGGCGCTTGGCCGCCGCGAACAGGGAGAGGAGACGCGCGCGCCAGGACTGTGAAGACCAGTCGGCCAGATGCGCCCATCCAGTCTCAATCAGGAGCGGCGTGAGAAACGACGGGATGCCGAAAGTCGGCCGCATTCCGTGAAGCGAGAAGACGCACGTGAAAGCATCTTCTCCCGCGACCTCGACGAGCCTGGCTATCTGCTCATCCACCTCGCGGTAGATTTCCCGGAGCGCCCTGCTCGAAGTCTCTTGCGGAGCATGAAACTTATCCCCCGCGTATGAAGGATGATCAGGGGCGATGGCGTGCCAGAAATAGTGCGCGGCGTGATGTATCTCCGTAAAGACGACGACGGCCAGTTGTGGCCCTGTCTCCTGAATCAGGCGGCGCGCCAGCTCGCCCCTCAACTTCACGCCGTCCAGACACGCCGAGCGCAGCCTGGCCAGACTCTCCAGGTCGTCCGGCCCGGAGGCGTCAACATTTTCCGCCTGGAAAGGATGCGGCCTCGTCTGCGAGATGAGCGCGGAGAGCGACTCTGGCCTGACCTCCGTCTGCCCAGCGATGACGTCGTGTGCCCCCCACTCGGAGATTTCGAAGCCTTCGGAGAGGCCGACCGTCGGGGCGAAGGGAATGTCCAGGACTCCAATTGTGGTGCCTTCACGCGCCAGCGACTTCCAGAACGGAATCAGGCCGCGGCCGCTGTACCGCTTGACGCTCATGAAGCCGGGCTGCCACTCCCACTCGCCGTAAATCCCATGCTCGCGCGGCCCGCTTCCGGTGATGAAGGTCGGCCACACCGCGCCGCTCCCGATGACGGCCGGCGACCGGACGCGCTTCCACGCGCCGCGCTCCAAGAGGCGCTGGAGGGCAGGCATCCAGCCCTCCTCCATGAAATGCCGGATGAGCGTCGGCTCGGCCGCGTCCAGGCCGATGGCCAGCACGCGCGGCGAGTTATTCTGCGTCACTGAGCAGCTCCTGCGGGTTGATCCATCTTCGTTCCTCGGCCGAGCGCACGCACGCTTCCATCACGGCCATCGTCTGCAAATTATCCCGTCCGCTCGCTTCGGGCTCCTCCCCGTGCAGGAGCGCGCGCTCCAACTGGTCGAGCAGAATGCGCTCCTCCGTCACACGCCGTGCCCCGCGTTTGACTGGACGGGGCCATCGCCCCCTGGCACAGAGAAAGAGCCAGCGATGAAAGACGTGCAGGGTGGCCAGGTCTCCCGTAAAGCGCGCGTAGAACTCCTGGCCTCCCTCGAAATATTCGTGGCCGCTCGACTCGTAGGTGGCCGAGTAGAGGGCGCGCGTGCCGCCCTCGAAGGTGAGGATTGTTTGAATCGAAGCGCCTGGGGGAAGCTCGCCGTGCGGGAGCGTAAAACTCTCCATCAAAACTCCCGTGACCTTCTGCCCGAGCAGGTAGCGCAGGGCGTCCATGTGATGAACGCCCGGCCCCCAGAGGACGCTGTTCGTCAGGCGCGCGTGCGAGGCGGCCATCTGGTGAGGGACGCGAAAGTACTGGCAAGTGACCATCCAGACCTGTCCGAGCGCGCCCTCGGTGAGGAGCCGCCGCACGGTGCGAAACGCGCGCATGTAGCGATAGTTCTGCCCGACCAGGAGCGGCGCTCTCTTCCGCTCGGCCAGCCGCACGAGCCTGACCGCTTCCGTGAGGCTCAGCGTGAAAGGCTTTTCCACGAGCACGCCCAGCCCGCGGTCGAGCGCGGCTTCGCACGCCTCCGTGTGCAGGTCTCCTGGGGTGGCGACGATGACCGCGTCGCAGGCCGAATTGTCGAGCGCGTTCGTGAGCGAGGTGAAGCGCTGCGTCTCCGGGACGTTGAGTTCGTTTCCGTTGCGACGCAGGGCCTCCGCGTCGTCGTCCACGCAGGCGACCAGTTGATAACCGGCGTCCGCCCTGATCTCCTTCACCCAATCCTGCCCACGCGCCCCGAGCCCCGCGACCGCTACTCTAATTGCCATTCGTAGGCTCTCCCGTCACGCAGGCGTAGGCTCACCAGTCGATCGCGAACGCGTATGAAGAGGCGCAGGCAGGCCCGCAGGCTCCCAGGGCTCAGCCGCGCCCAGGCAGCCCAGGCGAGCGTGTACATCGCCTCCGCGTTCCATCTCCTGTGCACGCCCCTGGCCAGCAGCAGGCGCAGGGTCTCCGGGCGGTGGCCGGCCCACAGTCTCAGGGCGCTGGCGTAGCGGATCGCGCCCAGGTCCTGGCCGCGCCCGTCTCCATTCGCGCCGCCTTTGGCCGGACGCGCGGTCTTCTCGTCGCAGCGCCGCAAAGTGTTATTGCCTTCGGCCCTAGCCATGAAAAAACTGAGCGACGAGGAGTCCGCATGATAACGATAGTGGTACAGGACGTCCGGCAGGATGACTGCGCGAGAACTTTGCGCCATCCTGTAGAACAGGTCCTGATCCTCTCCGCCGAGGCATTCTTCGCGGTAGCCGCCGACGGCGTCGAAGACCGCGCGCCGAAACATGACGGAGCCGTGCGGGAAGGGCACGAGCGCCGAGCGCCTTACGACACGCCAGCGGTCGCGCGGACGAACCGTCCGCCCGGCTGCGTCAATCCCGTCACAGAGCGTCCCGATGAGTCCCACGTCAGACCGTCCACGCAGCACCTCCCACTGTCGCATGAGCCGTTCCGGGTGGCAGACATCGTCCGCGTCCATGCGCGCCACGACCTCCGCGCTCGAAGCCCGCACGACGCTGTTGGAGCTGCCAGAGAGCCCCAGGTTGCGCTCGCTCCGGCAGAGCCGTATACGAGCATCCCGCCCGGCCCACTCGCGCAGCTTCTCCGTGGAGCCGTCGGTCGAGGCGTCGTCAAGAATAATGAATTCGAAGTCGGTGAAGGTCTGTTCGAGGACGCTTTGGATGCTCTCGTCCAGGTAGGGCAGGGCGTTGTGAACCGGCATCACGACGCTCAGCGCCGGCGGCTGTGGTGTGGCCTCGCCGCCCGCTCCTGCTCCCCCCTTCTGTGCGCCGCCCAGAGACATTGATTGAAAGTTTTACGGACAGGGCAGCAAAGCCCTCGGACTTTGGTCACAGCTTATCGGCAACGAAGATAACAAATTTCGCCGAAGGGACAAAGATGAGTTGCGCGAGAGCGGTCCCCGCCAGCCGGCTCAGCACGAACAGCCTCACGCACTTTCTGAAATATGCTTCGCTCGTCTTGCCCATGACGACGTCGTCCGTCAGGACGGCCAGGTAAGGGTCTATGAAGGCGAAGAGCAGGACGGTCGAGAAGCCGTTGATGACGGGCGACATGCTATTGGCCGTGAGGCGCAGTTGCGGATTGAGGTATCCCGCGTAGAGCGAGGCAAAGACGCCGACCGTAATCAGCGCCGTCATCAACACGTTGAAGAAGAGGATTTTCGTGGGGGCCTGCCGCAGGCTCAGCCCGTGCAGATTCTCCGGGGCGGGCATCGCGGCCACGTGCCTGAACTGGCGCAGGCGTGAGGGCGAAAGGCCGCTTAAGAGTAGGCGCGGGACCGAGCGGTGGGCGTTGAAGGCTTCAATCGCCCTGGTGAACAGTCTTTGGAAGGTCGGGATGAGCAGCCCGCCGACCACTGTGGCGAGCGCCGCGGCCAGCAGCAGCCAGCGAAAATCCGACTCCGCGTGTGTCCGATTATTCTCAAGAATGTTTTGCTCTACGTGCTTGGCCAGGAGCGGAGCCTGGAAGGCGTTGGCCGTCCGCGAGGCGATGACGATGACGTTGAAGAGGGCGAAGGAGAGTGCGATGCGCTTTGTCCTCACCCCGGCAATCCTCAGCGCGTAGGAGAGCGTGCTGATGAGGTGTATGACGAAGGTTAGCGCGAAGACGATGGCGACCTGTTTGCTCATGAAGTTTCAGGTAAAAACCGAGGCGGAAACCATTATATTAGTTTCCGCCTCGGTTTTTACCTTTTTTACTTTTACCTTCTTCTACTGCGGTCCGCGCAGGGTTGACTCCTGCATCTGCGGGTCGCGCGGGTCGTAAGGCGTGGCGAGAAACTTCTTCGCCGCGCCCTGCGAGTTATCGTAGTTGATGCCGGTCTGCAAAGCCTTATTGTACTCGTTGACGGCCTGTGCGCGCATCCCACGCGCGTCGTAAGCGTTGCCGCGCTTGATGCGCGCCCACGCCTCGATCCAGGACGGTCTCAGGTTGCCGACGAGCGCCGCGTCGAAGGCGTCGGCCGCCAGTTGCCAGTTGCGCTGCTCCAGGAAGAGAAGGCCCAGGTTGTAGTTGACCCACGAATTCGAGCGGTCGAGCTTGAGCGCGGCCTCCAACTGCTGCTGGGCCTCTGCGTACTGGCCCCCGCGAAACTGCCCTATGCCGCGGCGCGCGACCACCGCCACGCGCAGGTCATCCGACATGCGCAGGATGCGGTTGTTCGGGTCAACGATCACCTCGACGGGCTGCCCGGCGGACTCGAAATCGAAGTCTTCGCTCTTGTCCTGAAGCAGCAGCGTGGTCATGGGATTGTCGCCGCCCTCTGAGCGGAGCATGACCTCGACGGGCATCTTCAAATTCTCAAAGTTCTGTTTGAGCGTACCGCGCGTGCGGAACTTGCCGGCGCGCGTGCGTATGATCTGGTACTCGACCGTGAATTCGGGGACGCCCGTGCCTTCGACCCACTGTGCGAAGAAGTAGCGCATGTTCTGGCCGGCGACCTGTGTGGTCAGGCGCTCGAAATCATCAATCGAGGCGTTCTTGTTGCGGTACTGTTCGAGGAAGCTGCGCAACAGCTCTCGGAACTTCTCCTTGCCAATCGTCTCGCGCAGCATGCGCAGGACCATCGCGCCCTTGTAGAAGACTATGGACTGATAGGCCGCCGACTGGTCGTCGAGCGCTGAGGGAGCGCGTGCGATTGAAGCCGTCTGCTCGAAGGTCAGGGCGCGCTCCTGCTCGTCGCGCTGCGCCGCGTCCAGGGCACCGCCGTTGAGCGTCGTCTCGCGCAGGGCGAAGCCGCTCCACTCTGCGAGCCCCTGCGAAATCCACGCGTCGTCGAAAGACTTCAGGCCGACGGTCTGGCCCCACCACTGATAGGCTACCTCGCGCTGGAGCCTCTCTTCGGGGACGGGGCGCGCCGGGTCAAACAGCTTCGAGGCGAGAAAGACCATGCCGAGCGACGAGTAGGTGTCCAGGCTCTCGTCGTCAATCTGCGCGACGACCAGACGCGTCCCGAAGGCCGGCTGCCCGTACTCCTGCGTGTAGGCCCGAAGCGCAGTCCCCATCAATTCCGCATAGCGCTCGATGCGGCTCTCGCTTCCGACCTTGGCGTAAAACTGTATGTCGTAGTTCCCGAATTTGAGCGTCTTGGTGATGTACTGGCCGGAGACGAAGTTGCCGGGCAGGACTGGCTGGCGGTGTACGAAGCGATAGCGCGTGTTGCCGTCCTTGCCAGCCTGCGGCACGACCGCCTCGTCGGATGTTCCGGCCACGTGCAGGCCCGTTGGCACGATAATCGTGATGTCAGAGGTCGCGCGGTCGGCCGCATAATCGTGGAAAGGGAACCAGCGCGCGGCGTACATGAGATATGAGCCTTCCGCGCCGACGTAGGCCAGCCGCTTGGTCGCAAGCGGCCCGCCCTCCGGCGAGGAGAGCCCGCCGCTCCAGCGAAACCTTAGGGTGACGGGCGTGCCGACGGGGACGACTTCGCCCAAATCTATGCGGACGTTCGGGCCGATGGTGGCGTCAGCCCCGGCGGCGTCCTGGACGAAGGAGACGGGCTTGCCGTTTCGCTCGATGCTTTCGACCTTGAGCGAGCCGTTAAGCTCGAAAATGACGGAACGGGTGGCGTCCAGGGGCGTGAAAGTCACTTCGGCGCCTGCGCGCAGGGTGTGCTGGTCAGGAATTAGCTGCGCCTCAATGCGGTAATTCGTGACATCGAAGCGGGCTCGGCCGGCCTGCTGGGCCTCGGCCGAGGCGGAAATAAGCAGGAAGAGAAGCGCCAGGGACGTCGAGGCCAGGGCGCGGGTGCGAATTTTCGTCATAAACTTAATTCCGTTGGAAACAAATGTTCGGTTAATTACGTTCAATTATACACGCCGTCCGCTGGCTGGCGAGGAAAATCCTGTGAGGACCCTCGTCCCCGTAACTCCAAACCCAATCGCCGCCTGGTAGCAGATTCTAACGGTGCGCGAAGACCGAGCGAGAAGGACTGTCTATCTTCCTGTGCGGTCGGGTTTTTGATGTCGGGGGCAGCCCGTCGGTTGGCTGTTCAGGGCCTGAAAGCGAGGCCGCCATGGCCTGGCCCGAGGGTCGGCTTGACAGTGCCGGAGGAGACGGAATAGAGTCAGGTACATTTTCGCGCGGACGCGTCGATTTTGCGTTAGTTTTGACTGACCCCTGACCGGCGCGCCCGTTCCGCCAGACCTGAGCCATCTACCCGATTTTCCCTAGAGAGAGGTCGTCTCCCCCTTGCGGTTCGGGGCATCCTCCGACCGGGAGTTTTTCCCCGTCGAGGAGCCAGAGAAAGTGTGTACGCCTGCGCATACAGCGCCGGGTCATCAATAAGCGATTAAGTATTCTTTATCGTCCCAACAAGAAGGAGCCAGTTTATGAGATCAAAACAGCGGTTTTTGATTGGTCTGCTGATGTGCGCGCTCGTCGCGCCGGCGAGCCTCTTCGCCGTGCCGAAAGAGCGCACGGTCAGCGTGAACTTCAAGGAGTCGAGGCTCAAGAACGGCCTGCGCGTCATCCTCGTCGAGGATCACTCCGCGCCCGTTATCGCCCTCTCCATCACCTACAACGTCGGCTCGCGCAACGAGCGCAAGGGCCGCACAGGATTTGCCCACCTCTTCGAGCACATGATGTTCAAGGGGTCCGAGAACGTCGGCACGGGCGAGCACTTCTACCTAGTCTTCAACAACGGCGGGAACATGAACGGGACGACCAACGAGGATCGGACCAACTACTTCGAGGCGCTGCCGTCGAACCAGCTTGACCTGGCGCTCTTCCTCGAAGCGGACCGCATGAAGAGCCTGGTCATCAGCAAGGACAACCTGGACAACCAGCGTAACGCCGTGCAGGAAGAGCGCCGCCAGGGCGTGGACAACCAGCCCTACGGCAAGAGCAGCGAAGTCCAGCAGGAACTGCTCTACGACAATTTCGCCTACAAGCATACGACTATCGGCTCGATGGAAGATTTGAACGCCGCGAGCGTCGAGGACGTCGCCTCGTTCTTCAAGATGTACTACGCGCCAAACAACGCCGTGCTGACGCTCGTCGGCGACTTCAACTCGGCCGACGCGCTCAAGAAGATCAAGCAGAACTTTGAGGCGATTCCGA
>DATEMM010000488.1:0-8212 GCA_035275605.1 Pyrinomonadaceae bacterium | reverse complement strand
GACGTAAGAAGTGAGCAGTGAGCAGTAAGCAGTAAGCAGTTAAGAGCCCCGTTAGGGGCGGCATGATAATAGCCCAGGGCTTTAGCCCTGGGGATACGATGAGATAAATATTATGAGCCCCGGAGGGGCGACCGAATCAGTCGCCCCTCCGGGGCTCTAATCATTTACCCTATGCTGTTCCCAGGGCTAAAGCCCTGGGCTATTATCCGTCGCCCCTAACGGGGCTCTTAACTGCTTATCACTTTCTACTCATCACTTCCCTTACCCCGGCGGCCAGTTCAACGTCCGCCCGCCGAGGACGTGCAGGTGCAGGTGAAAGACGGACTGGCCCGCGCCCGCGCCCGTGTTGACGACGGTGCGGTAGCCGCTCTCTGACAGTCCCTGCTCGTTGGCGACGCGCGCGGCGACGCGCAGGAGGTGGCCGAGCGTGGCCTCATCCCTCTGGCCAGCCTCATCGAGCGACTCCATGTGCTCGCGCGGGATGACCAGGACGTGAACGGGGGCCTGCGGGTTGATGTCGCGGAAGGCGACCGAGCGCTCGTCCTGGTAAATGACGTCCGCTGGAATCTCGCCCGCGACGATGCGACAAAAGAGACAGTCCATAAAAGTAGTGGCGTGTGGCAGGTGCCTACAGTTAAGTTTAACGAGCCGCGAGAACCATAATCTTTTTCCAGCCGCTTGTCACTCATCCCCCGCAGCTATTTTACTCAACGGCCCGGTGACGGAGTCTCGCAGGCGCTCTATGTCTGCCCCGACGGCGTTGAGCTTGTCTTCGATCTTCTCGTAGCCGCGGTCTATATGGTAGACGCGGTCAATGATGGTCTCGCCCGTGGCGGCCAGGCCCGCCAGGACGAGCGAGGCAGAGGCGCGCAGGTCCGAAGCCTGTACGCGCGCGCCCGCCAGCGGTGTCCGCCCTTCGACCACGGCCGTGCTGCCCTCTATCTGTATGTGCGCGCCCATGCGCTGCATCTCCGAAGCGTGCATGAAGCGATTCTCGAAGATCGTCTCGGTGATGACGGCGCGCCCCTCCGCCTGCGTCATCAGGGCCATGTACTGCGCCTGCATGTCCGTCGGGAAGCGCGGGTGCGGTTCCGTCTTAACGTCCCTGGCCTTTAGCCCCTGCTCGCAGCAGCGCACGCGCAGTGTGCTCTGGTTCAACTCTTCTATTTCGACGCCGACCTCGCGCAGCTTGCTGATGACGATGGCCGAGTGCTCCGGGCGGCAGCCCTTAATCTCCAACTCCCCTCGCGTGATGGCGGCCGCCACCATGAAGGTTCCCGTCTCTATGCGGTCCGGGATGATGGTGTGCTCAGCGCCGCCCAGGGCCTCTACGCCATCTATGGTGATGGTCGGCGAGCCAGCGCCGCGCACGCGCGCGCCCATCTTGTTCAAAAGCTCCGCGAGGTCCGTAATCTCCGGCTCGCGAGCGGCATTGTTGAGGACGGTCCGGCCTTCGGCGAGGGCCGCCGCCATCATCAAATTCTCGGTCCCAGTCACCGTCACCTTTTCGAAATTGACCTCGCCGCCGCGCAACCGCCCGCGCTTCGGGGCACGCGCCACGACGTCGCCCGCTTCGAGGCCGACTTCCGCGCCGAGGTGCTGGAAACCCGCCAGGTGCAGGTCAATCGGGCGCGTGCCGATGGCACAGCCGCCCGGCAGAGAGACACGCGCCTTGCCGAAGCGTGCCAGGAGTGGCCCAAGAGCCAGGACGGAGGCCCGCATCGTCTTGACCAGCTCGTAGGGCGCTTCAAAGAGCTCTATCTCGTCGGCCGTGATCTTGTGCGTGCGCAACTCCGGCGTGAGCACGGTCGCGCCTATGTCTTCGAGCAGGCGGCGCTGCGTGATGATGTCTCGCGCGTAAGGTAGGTTGTGCAGCGTGACGGTCTCGGAGGTCAAGAGGGCCGCGGCCATGCAGGGCAGGGCGGAGTTCTTCGCGCCGCTGATCGCCACGCGCCCGCGCAGGGGCCGCCCACCCGTGATACGAAATTTATCCATAGACTGAAGAGATTAATGGAAAACAGGCAAAAGGTGAAAGTCTCAGGAAGGTACGTTGAGTACTGACTGCTTGAATCTATTCCGTAAACTATATGGGAGAGGCCAGCGGCGCAAGCTCAAAGTCGTTGTCAGAGTGCGCCTGACCAGTGGTAGGATACGCTTGGCCGGACTATAGAGGTAAAATTTATGAGCCAGACGGAAATTCAATACATATCGGACGAGAGCGGTAATCCTGTAGGGGTCATCGTGCCGATTGAGCTATGGCGCGAGATCGAATCCGAAAGAGAAACAGCCTACCTGCTGAAAAGTGAAAATATGAAGCGCCGCCTCTTGGAAGCTAAAGAACGGCAGGAAGGAATTCCTTTCGATGAAGCCCGCGAGAAGCTTGGAATTTGACCCGGCGGCTTTCGAGGATTTGTCCTGGTGGGTCGAGCAAGATCGCAATAAGGCGTTGCGTATTATCAATCTGATTAGAGACCTGCAGCGTGACCCCTTCAAAGGGATTGGGAAACCGGAGCCGTTAAAGCGTGATTTGGCTGGTTGCTGATCACGGCGTATAGATCAAGAGCATCGGCTCGTCTATCAAGTTACAGCCGATAAAATCAGGATACTCGCCTGCAGGTATCATTACTAAGCCGCACGCCGTACAGTACTCCATCCAGTTAGACCGCTCGAATAGTGAGCCTCTCATCGAATTTTATGGGAACAGTCAGAGTCGCCCTCTTGCAGATGACGGGTTGCGGCCTTGACCGTGGAGCGAGCCTCATTAAGGGGGAGGCTTTCTGCCGCCGCGCCGCCGCGATGGGAGCCGACATGGCCCTCTTTCCGGAGATGTGGAGCGTCGGCATGTCCTTCTTCGACCCTGAGGAGGAGGGCGGGCGCGAGCGCTGGGAAGCGCAGGCCATCAGCCTGGACGATCCCTTCATACAGCACTTTTGCGACCTCGCCCGCGAGTTGAAGATAGCGATCGCGCTCACCTATCTGGAGAAATGGGAGGGCAGGCCGCGCAACTCCGTCTCTTTGATCGACCGCAGCGGCCGAATAGTTTTGACCTACGCCAAGGTCCACACCTGCGAGTTCGACATCGAGGCCGCGCTCACGCCAGGCTGTGGCTTTCCAGTGTGCGAGCTGGAGACGGAGCAGGGCACCTTGAGGGTCGGCTTCATGATCTGCTATGACCGCGAGTTTCCGGAGAGCGCGCGGATTCTGATGCTCGAAGGCGCGGAGCTGATTCTGACGCCGAACGCCTGCACGCTGGACGAGCCACGCCTGGGCCAGTTCAAGGCGCGCGCCCACGAGAACATGCTGGGCGTCGCCATGACCAACTACGCCGCGCCGCAGAACAACGGCCACTCCGTAGCCTTCGACGCAGTGACCTACCCCATCCCCGACGGCGAGCCACGCGACACGCTTATCGTAGAGGCGGGCGAGGCGGAAGACGTTTACATAGCCTCGTTCGACCTGGAGAGCATACGCGCCTACCGCGAGCGCGAAGCCTGGGGCAATGCTTACCGCAGGCCGCGCCTTTATCATGCCCTCACCTCGACGGAGGTGCGCCCGCCCTTTGTCCGCAAGGACGCGACAAGGTAACATCTGGCACAATCAAACAAGCGATGGCAGCGGAGCAAGGCGTGAGGCCGGGCGTGACGCGTCTCAAACTCGATTCGCGCGAGGTTGACGAATCGCGGCTCTCAAAAGAGTCTCTTTCGAGCGGGGAAGGGTTTTCCGAATGAGCAGAAAGTCTGTAGAAGCAAACCGTAGAGAATCGAAACTACCCGCGACGCTGCGCGCGCTCAGGCACAGGAATTACCAGCTTTTCTTCGGCGGGCAGCTCATTTCGCTCACCGGAACGTGGATGCAGTCCGTGGCGCAGAGCTGGCTCGTCTACCGCCTGACCGGCTCGTCTCTCCTGCTCGGCTTCGTCGGCTTCTCCGGTCAAATCCCGGTCTTTCTGCTCGCTCCCGTCGGTGGCACGGTGGCCGACCGCTCCAACCGCCACCGAATTCTCGTCACCACGCAGGCGACGGCGCTTCTTTTGGCCTCGACGCTCGCCACCCTGACTCTGACGAACCACATCCGCGTCTGGCACGTCTTCGCGCTCGCCGCGTCGCTCGGGCTAGTCAACGCCTTCGACATCCCTGCCCGGCAGGCTTTCGTCGTGGACATGGTCGGGCGCGAAGATTTGATTAACGCCATCGCGCTTAACTCTTCGATGTTTAATGGCGCGCGCATCATCGGCCCGGCCGTGGCGGGCATCCTGGTCGCGAGCATCGGCGAGGGCTGGTGCTTCTTCGCCAACGCCGTCAGCTACATAGCCGTCATCACGGGCCTGCTCCTAATGAAGATCGAACGGCAGCGCCGTGTGCCATTGCCAGGCTCCGCGCTCGCCAACATCGCCGAAGGGTTCAGTTACGTCGGGCGCACAGGGCCTGTGCGAGCGCTGCTCCTGCTGCTCGGCCTAGTCAGCCTGATGGGGATGCCCTACGCCGTGTTGATGCCGATCTTCGCGGACCAGATACTGCACGGCGGGGCGCGAGGGCTCGGAATCCTGATGGGCGCTTCGGGTGTGGGCGCGCTCATCGGCGCTTTGAGCCTAGCCTCGCGCCAGGGCACGCGGGGTCTCGGGCGCTGGGTGGCTTTTTCGTCCGCAGGCTTTGGCGTGAGTCTTATTCTCTTCTCCCTGTCGCGCTCGTTCTGGCTCTCGGCCCTCTTGCTCTTGCCGGTCGGCTTCTCCATGATGATTCAGATGGCCTCGTCAAACACGCTCGTCCAGTCGATGGTGCCGGACAATTTGCGCGGGCGCGTGATGGCCGTCTACTCGATGATGTTCATGGGGATGGCCCCGATCGGAGCGCTGCTCGCGGGCACGTTGGCAGGACGCCTGGGCGCGCCGAAGACTGTGGCGATTGGCGGCGTCATCTGCATCCTGGGCTCCGCGGTTTTCAGTTTGCGACTGCCCGCGCTGAGGCCGGAGGCGCGAAAGATCATCGTCGCGCTGCAAATGGCGGGCGGCGACCCGCCGGAGGAAGTCACTGGCGAAGCAAGCGTCGTCGCCCCGCGACAGCCGTGAGTGTGTCTCTGTGGCTGCTTTTCGTTAGCTTAGAGGTATTGTGAAGAGAGTTCGCCCTTCGATATTTGGCACACTGGCGCGCTGCCTGCGCCTACGCTGTCCCGTGTGCGGGCTCTCGTCGATCGTCCAGCGCCCGTTCAAGGTCAAGCACCATTGCCCCGCTTGCGCCGCGCTCTTCATGCGCGAGGCTGGCTTCTTCGTCGGGGCGATTATGGTCAACGTGGTCACGACCGAACTCATCATCCTCCTGCTTTACATCATCTGCCTGGTGCTCGTCGGCCTCGACTACCAGTTGGTGCTGCCCGTCCTCTTCGGGACCGCGCTTCTCTTCCCCGTCGCCTTCTATCACCATAGCTGGAGCATCTGGCTCGGCTTCGACCACCTGGTCGAAGGGCTCCCCAAGAACCAAACCTAGCGATTGCGGAATGCGGATTGCGGATTGAAAAGAAAAAACCTTCTTAAATCCGCAATCCGCATTCCGCATTCCGCAATCGAAGGATTGTGATACTATGCAGGCTCGCTTGAATCACAACCTGCGCTTTAAGCATGATTCGCCTCGCGCGGCTTCTTTTACCAAACGGTGAGGACGACCAGTTATGAGTAATCATCTTGTCGAGGTCATGAAGGTGGGCCAGTCCATCTGGTACGACAACATCCGCCGCGCCATGCTGGAGACGGGCGATCTCTCCAGAAAGGTCGAAGAGGACGACCTGCGCGGGGTCACTTCCAACCCAACCATCTTCGAGAAGGCCATCACCGGCTCCACGGACTACGACCAGCAGATGCGCTCTCTGGTCGAGCGCGGCGCACAGGTCAGCGACATTTACGAGGCGCTGGTCCTAGACGACATACGCTCTGCCGCCGGAATACTCCGTCCCGTCTACGACCGGACGGACGCTCTGGACGGCTACATCAGCCTCGAAGTCAACCCGCGCCTGGCTTACGACACGCGCGGAACGATTGAGGAGGCCGAGCGCCTCTTTCGTCAACTGAACTGCCCGAACGTGATGATTAAGATTCCGGCGGCAGCGGAAGGCTTGCCCGCCATAGAGGAGAGCATCTACCGCGGAATCAACATCAACGTCACGATGATCTTCTCGATTGAGAACTACGAGCAGGTGGCCGAAGCGTTCATCAAGGGCCTGGAGCGGCGCGCAGCCGAAGGTAAATCAATTGAGCGCATAGCCTCGGTCGCGAGTTTCTTTGTCTCGCGCGTGGACACGGCCATTGATTCGGAGCTGGAGTATCGCGCCCGCCACGCGAAAACGCCTGCGGAGAAAGAGGAGCTCGAACGCTTACTCGGTCGCGCCGCAATTGCGAACGCGAAGCTAGCCTACCAGAAGTTCAAAGAGATCTTTCACGGCGCGCGGTTCAGCGAGCTGAAAGCGAAGGGCGCACAGGTGCAGCGCTGCTTGTGGGCCTCCACGGGCACGAAGAACCCCAAGTATTCGGACGTGCTCTACATCGACAACCTCATCGGCCCAGAGACCGTCAACACCGTCCCGCCGCAGACCTACACGGCCTTTCGCGACCACGGCGCGGTAGCCCTGACGCTCGAAGCAAATCTGGATGAAGCGCACGCGACTATCGAGAAACTACGCGAGATAGGAATCAACCTCGAACAGGTCACGGACAAATTGCAGAAGGACGGATTGACCGCATTCGTCAGCTCTTTCGATACTCTGGTCGAGTCCATCGAATCCAAGCGTGACGCCCTCGTCTCAGGCATCCACGCGCGCCTCAATGCTTCGCCCGGCAAGTACGCGGACGCGATCAACGCCGCCATCAAGGAGGCGGACAAAGGGGACGTGATGCGCCGCATCTGGCGCAAGGACGCCTCGCTCTGGAAAGAGGAAGAGGCTCATCAGAAGATCATCAAGAACTCGCTCGGGTGGCTGACCGTGCCAGATACCATGATCGGCGTCGAAGACGACCTGCTGGCTTTCGCCGACCGCATCCGCACCGCGCGCCATTTTCGTCACGTCATGCTCTGCGGCATGGGCGGCTCTTCGCTGTGCCCGGAAGTCTTTCGCCAGACCTTCGGCCACCAGGAGAGCTACCCGGAGCTGCTCGTGCTGGACTCGACTGACCCGGATTTGCTCGCCAGCTTCGCCTCGCAGATAAGTATTGAACACACCCTTTTCATCATCGCCTCCAAATCCGGCACAACGACCGAGCCGCTCTCCTTCTACAAATACTGGTACGACCAGGTGGGCAAGGTTAAGGAGAACCCCGGCGAATCCTTCATCGCCATCACGGACCCTGGAACCTTGATGGAGAAGATGGCGACCGAGGACAGGTTCAAGCGCATCTTTCTCAACCCGCCGGATATAGGCGGCCGCTACTCCGCCCTCTCCTACTTCGGGATGGTCCCGGCCGCTTTGATGGGCCTGGACATCAGGAAACTGCTCGACCGAGCCGAGCGCGTCGTACACTCCTGCGCTTCGGTTGTGCCAGCGGCCGACAACCCCGGTGCCAGGCTCGGCGCTGCTTTGGGGGAATGTGCCAGGGCTGGACGCGACAAGCTGACCATCGTCACGGACCGCAGGGTCAGCGCGCTCTCGCTCTGGATCGAGCAACTGGTAGCCGAAAGCACAGGCAAAGAGGGCAAAGGAATCCTGCCCGTCGCGGGCGAGAGCTTAGGGTCGCCCGCCGTCTACGGGGACGACCGTCTGTTCGTCTCAATCGCGGTCGGCAAACTGGACGGCGAGACGGAAGTGAAGCTCAAGGCGCTGGAAGCAGAGGGGCACCCGGTCGTCTACCGCACGCTGACCGACACTTATGATTTGGGCGAAGAGTTCTTTCTCTGGGAGGTGGCGACGGCTTTTGCCGGCTGGCGGCTCGGTATCAATCCCTTCGACCAGCCGAACGTACAGGAGTCCAAGGATGCGACGAAAGAGCTGCTGGATAGGTTCGAGCGGGAGGGTAAGCTTGAAGCGCAACCTTTGGTCGTGACGGACGGTGTCCTGACCATCTACGCGGACGAGCCCCTGCGCGGGCGGCTCCCGTCATCGTCCGTCACGGAAGCCGTGGAGGCGCACCTGGCACAGGTGAAACCGGGCGACTACATCGCCCTGCTCAACTACATAGAGGAGACGCCCGACCACGAAGCCTTGATTCAGGAGATTCGCAACCACTTGCGCGACG
>DATEMM010000487.1:0-2783 GCA_035275605.1 Pyrinomonadaceae bacterium | reverse complement strand
ATAATTCTTTAGTCCGCTTCCAATCGCAAATCAAAAATCAAAAATCAAGAATTCCCAAAATTCCCAACCATGAGCGATCCATTTATAGCCGAGACACCTTTCTTCACCACGGAGCAGCGCAACCTGGCGACGAGCGTGGAGGTTTTCATCAACCGCGAGATAGAGCCGCGCGCCGTGGAAGAAGAACAGGAGGGCGCGGACGTGGACGCGAGCTTCCGTGCTTACCTGGACGTACTGGCGCGGGCGGACCTCCTGCGCTACGCGATCGCTGCGCCGGGCGGACGCCTGGACGTGCGCTCTCTCTGCCTGATTCGCGAGCTGCTCTCCTACTCCTCCCCGCTCGCGGACCTGGCCTTCGTGATGCAGGGCCTGGGGACTTACGCGCTCAGCCTCGCCGCCCCGGAGCACGTGCGCGACTTCTGGCTCTCGCGCGCACGGCAGGGGAAGGCCGTCGCCGCTTTCGCCTTAACGGAAGCTGAAGCAGGCTCCGACGTGGCCGGGATTAAAACTACGGCGCGGCGCGAGGGCGACGCCTACGTCATACAGGGCAGCAAGCGCTTCATCTCGAACGCGGGCCTGGCAGATTTCTACACCGTCTTCGCCCGGACGGGAACGCGCGCGGACGGGCGCGCGGAGCTTTCGGCCTTCGTCGTCGGCGCGCGCATGCCCGGCTTTCGTGTGCGCGAGCGCACGCCCATGATCGCTTCTCACCCGATAGGCGAGATAGAGTTTGACGGCTGCCGCGTGCCCGCCGAAGACATGGTCGGGGGCGAGGGTGACGGCTTTCGTCTCGCCATGCGAACGCTGGATACCTTCCGCGCGAGCGTCGGGGCAGCCGCCTGCGGCATGGCCGGGCGCGCTCTGGACGAGGCGATAACATACGCCAGGGGCCGCCGGCAGTTTGGCCGCGCCATCAGCGAGCACCAACTGGTTCAGGAAAAACTGGCAGAGATGATGACGGAGCTGGACGCCGCGCGCCTGCTCGTTTACCGCGCGGCCTACTTGAAGGACGCTGGTGTCGAGCGCGTCACGCGCGAGGCGAGCGAGGCCAAGCTGTTCGCGACCGAGGCGGCCGGGCGCATCGTGGACAGCGCGCTACAGATTCACGGCGGCGCGGGACTCGTGCGCGGCAGCATCGTCGAACGCCTCTACAGGGACGTTCGCGCGCTCAGAATCTACGAAGGCACGTCCGAGATTCAGAAGCTCGTCATCGCCGGCCAGCTCTTGCAGAGTTAGGGGCGCTGGCAGTAGTTTCCACCGCTTTGAAACAGCATCCACACCAGGAAAGGATCGCATCTATGTTCAAGCGAAGCTTTGCGTTTCTAGCCTGCCTCTTGCTCCTGTGCGCCTGCCTCGCCGCCGCCCGCGCGCAGGAGAAGACCCCCGGCCCTCTCTTCCCTGTCCGGCTTGGCGGCAAGTGGGGTTACATCGACAGAACCGGAAAGATAGTTATCAGGCCGCAGTACGACGGCGCTTTTCCCTTCTACGACGGCGTTGCAAGAGTCATGACGGGCCAAAGGTTCGCCGGGGCGCGATGGAGCTACATAGACAAGTCGGGCAAACCGATCTTCAAGGATTTGCCCGTAGACCGCCTCGAAGACTTTACGGAAGGTCTGGGGGCCGTCTGCCTGGACAAGCGGGATGAGAGGGGCGGGATTCTTTGCGGCTACATGGATACGCAGGGAAAGTGGGCCATCGCGCCGGAGATTTACAACGTCATGGAGTTTCGGGATGGGCTGGCGCGCGTCGCTCTCCCCTCCAAAGAGAGCAGGACCTGGACGCGCGAAGTCTACCTGGACAAGACGGGCAAGGTGGCCCTAGACCTCTCTTCCATCCCGACGCAGAACAGCAACGGGTTCTCCGAAGGGCTCGCGCGTTTCGCCGTCTCCGGCAAGGGCGAGGGCTATTTGCCGCAGGGCTTCATGGACAAGACCGGGAAGGTCGTCATCGAGCCGAAGTTCGAGGGCGCCGGAGATTTTTCGGAAGGCTTGGCGGCCGTCATGTTCTTCAAGCCGCCGAAAGTTCCTGACTACGAAAAGGACGAGCCCTTCGACGCGGGCTTCATTGACCGGACGGGCAAGATTGTCATCAAGCCGCAGTTCGAGTATTACCAGCCCTTTTCCGAGGGGCTGGCGTTCGTCCTCATCCGCGGCAAGATGGGCGCGATAGATAAGACTGGGCAGGTCCGCATCAGGCCGCAGTTCGATTTGCACGAGCCACGGTACGGTCCCTACAGCGGCGTGCTCGATTACTTTAAGGAGTGGAGGCCGTGGATGTTTTCCGAGGGCCTGGCGGCCGTCAGCCGCGGCAATCTGTGGGGTTACGTAGATAAGACCGGCAAGCTCGTCATCCCGCCCCGGTTCCGCAAGGCTTTCAACTTCTCGAACGGGCTGGCGCTCGTCATAGTAGGGAACAGGGTGGGCTATATTGACAGGCGCGGCAGGTACGTCTGGAGGCCGACCCGTTGAAGGTTCGGCTGAGTAACAGAGCATCAAAGTTCGGCGAGCACCTTATAACTATGAGAATCAAAATCATCGGCGGCGGCCCGGCCGGGCTCTATTTCGCGCTGCTGATGAAGAAGCAACACCCGGCCCACGAGATCACGGTCATGGAGAGGAACTCCCCCGACGACACCTTCGGCTGGGGCGTGGTCTTCTCCGACAAGACGCTCTCTTATTTAAGAGAGAACGACGAAGAGACTTACGAGGAGATTACCGAGAGCTTTGAGACGTGGGACAACGTGGATGTCGTTCACCGCGGAGAGAAGATTACGATTCGCGGGA
>DATEMM010000486.1:0-3521 GCA_035275605.1 Pyrinomonadaceae bacterium | reverse complement strand
ATAGGCATGAGCCTCGTCCCAGCTTACCAGCGGGCTCTCTCCGATTCGGACATGACGAAGATTCCTTTCCAGTTCTTCGTCGTCGAGCGGCCAGAGGCTTTCGCTCTCTCGCTGCCGAACGGCGACGTGATAGTCAGCTCCGGCCTCTTCGACGTGCTGGAGAACGAGGCGCAGCTCGCCTCCATGCTGGGCCGCCAGATTGCCCACATCATCCAGAAACACAACTTGCGCCAGTGGGATGAGAGCACACAGAAGCGCCTGGCCCTGACGCTTGGCCGCGCTGGCTCCTACTCGTACCTTAATCACGTTCAGGCCGACCGCCTCTCTTTGGAGTACATGCTGCTGGCCGGTTATGATTTGCGCGAAGCCCCGCGCGCCTGGAAGCTGCTCAGCGATAAATACCCCGAGCAGGAAGAGACCGTGACGCGCCAAAGCTCGCTGATGGTCGCGCTCGCCGACACCTACTCGCGGCAAGATTTCAAGGGCACGCGAAAGAACGAGACGGAGTTTCGGCAAGAGGCTGGGCGCGTCCGTGAAGCCGTCGCAGCGGAACAGGCCAAGCGGAAAAAATAGGATTTCATGGGACGTCTACCTCTGAATGTCATTGACCGAGACAGAGCCTGAAGTAGTCAACCTCGCCGAGCGGCCGCTCGCCGAGGCGTTGGAAGATTCGATTGACCCGACGCCGGAAGACCTGGCCCCGCTCTCAAGGATTGAGCGTTTCGCCTTCTTTCAGGCGCACGAGATGAATCAGGGACGCTGGAAGCGTTTCTGGACGTGGTGCCAGCGCCACGTTGGCTCGCGCTGGATTCAACTGGCGACCTACAACCTGATGAACGTCTACGGCCTTGAGAACTTAGAGGCCGCCTCCGTCAGTCGCCCGCTCCTGCTGGTCGCCAATCACCGCTCCTTCTTCGACATGTACGCCGTCTCCAGCGTCATCTTTCGCCGCACGCGGCGGCCGGTGAAGCTCTTTTTCCCAGTGCGCGCGCGCTTCTTCTACGAATCACTCGCCGGCGTGCTGATAAACTTTCTGGCCGGGTGGTGGTCCATGTACCCGCCCATCTTCGCGGAGGAAGCGCCGGAGAAGCGAGTTTTCGACAAGTACTCCATGCGCCGTTTGACGGAGCTTTGCAGCGAGGGCGAGGGGCACGTCATAGGCTTTCACCCGGAAGGGACGCGCAACCTTAACCCGGACCCGTACTCGTTTCTGCGCGCGCAACCGGGCATCGGCAAGTTAATCAAGGATGCCAGGCCACAGGTCATCCCGGTCTTCATCGCTGGACTCGGCAACAACGTCCTGCGGCAGATGGCAGCCAACTGGCGCGGGGGCGAACCCGTCCGCATACACTTCGGCGCACCCCTGGACCTCTCCGAACACTTCGCCAGGAAGGACCGCATCCGCACCTACAAAGAGATAGCCGACTTCGTCATGAGCAAGGTCGCGGAACTCGCGGAAGAAGATAGAACAATGTTTGAAAAGCAGTGATGAGTACTGAGTACTGAGGGCGGAGTTAAAGACAAAAGCTTAAGCTCTTACTCAGTACTCAGTACTCAATACTCAGTACTCAGTACTTTTTATGTCTTTACTTCCTTTAGTCATCGTCAACCCCGCTTCCGCAGGGAGCGCCACGCGTGACGCGTGGGCTGCGAAGGCGTCCGATTTGGCGGCGCACTTCGGGGCGTTCAACTGCGTCTTCACGGAGCAGGCGGGCGATGGCCGGAGGCTAGCCAAGCGCGGGGCCGAAGAGGGAAGGCGATTGATTATCGCGTGCGGGGGCGACGGGACCGTCTCGGAAGTCGCCAACGGGATTCTGGAGTCTGGCCGGGACACGGAACTCGGGATTTTGCCGAGCGGCACGGGCGGAGATTTCCGGCGCACGCTCGGCATCCCGACTCGCGGGGCGGACGCCGCGCGCTACCTGCGTGCGGGCCGTGCGCGCCTGGTAGACGTTGGCCGCGCTTGCTTCGTCAATCACGAGGGCAAGGAAGAGAGCAGGTATTTTCTAGGCGTCGCATCCTTCGGCATGAGCACGGAGATTATCGAGCGCATCAAGGGCAGCGATTCGGGCTGGCTCAAGGGCAAGCTCTCCTTTGCCGTGGCGGGCGCGCAGGCAACCATCTCATCTATGAAGGCAAGCTGTATCGTGCAACTCGACGGCGGGCCGGAGCGTCGGCTGACGGTCAGTAATTTCTGCGTCGCCAACGCACGCTATTTCGGCGGCGGGATGAAGGTCGCGCCCGAGGCCAAGCTGGACGACGGGCAGTTCGATGTCATCTCCATCTCGGACCTCGGCGCGCTGAAGATTTTCGCGAACGCGCACAAGCTCTACAGGGGCAAGCACCTTGAGATGGATGAGGTCGCCTGTGTGCGCGCCCGAACGGTCGCGGCGCGCCCGGCCGGGAAAAGTGAGGAAGTGGCCATAGAGATTGACGGGGAGCTGCCCGGAAGGCTCCCCGCCACATTCGAGATACTGCCGCGCGCCTTGCGCATCAGGTGTAGATTGAACGACTGGCGCTAATTGCACGGGCACAGAGCGCCCGCCTCCTGCGCCCACTAGACTAAATTCCGGCGAGGAAATTTTCGCGAAGGTATTTGACGGTGTCGAGCAGGGTCTCACCCGGATCGCGCGGCGAGAATCCCAGCTCGCGCTCGGCCTTTGACGAGTCCAGGTACCAGAAATATTCCGCCATCTCGACAGCAGCGGGCTCGACAGGCGGGGCCTTGTCCCACTGTGTGTAGAAGGCGTGAATCAGTTGCGAGCCCGCGATTGCCAGCCGCGAGGGGAAAGAGAAGCGCGGGGCGCGCACTTCGGTCAAGCGCTCCAGGCGGCCGAAGAATTTGTCGAAAGTCCAGTTGGCGCTTCCCAGAAGATAACGCTCGTTGTGCCTGCCGTCCTTCATCGCGGCGCGGAACGCTGCGGCAGCGTCGCGCACATCCACGAAGCTCAAGCCGCCCGTGGGCACTGCCGAAACTTTACGCGCCATAAAATCCAGCACGACCTTCGTGGAGCTGAGACGCTCGTCGCCCGGCCCGAGTAGCAAACTAGGGTTGAGGATGACTAGGCGTCGGCCCGCGCCCTGAAATCGCTCAAGGGCTACGCGCTCCTGGTAGAGCTTGCTGGCGTAGTAGGGCCAGCGCGAGATGATGTCCACGGGTTGTGAGCCGCGCTCATCTGGAATGCTCTCGCCCTTTTCGCGGACGGCGATGGTGCCGCTCGTAGAGGCCAGTACGATTGTGTGGACGCCCTCCCTTACGGCTGCGTCGCACAGGAGGCGCGTCCCGTTCACATGCACCGAGTACATCTCACGTGCGTCCCCATCCTCGCGCGAGACGCGCCCGGCCAGGTGATAAATCTCTGCCACGCCTTCAACGGCGCGGGCCACGTCGTCGGCCTCAGTGATAGAGCCCTCTATGGTCTCGACGCCGAGTTCGGCCAGCCAGGCGGGGGCCGAGGTCGTCATCACGCGCAGATTCCTGACGCCGGATTCGACGAGCTGCCGAACCAGATGCGCCCCCA
>DATEMM010000485.1:0-15752 GCA_035275605.1 Pyrinomonadaceae bacterium | reverse complement strand
ATCTGGAGAAGGTTTACCGCGTGGGGCGGGTGGATGTGCCGGCGCTGCGTGGCGTGTCGCTGGAGGTGCAGGAGGGCGAGTTCCTGGCCATCATGGGGCCTTCCGGGTGCGGCAAGTCAACGATGCTGCACTTGCTCGGCGGGCTTCTGACGCCGTCGAGCGGGCGCATCATCATCGACGACGAGGATTTGACGGCGGCCTCTGACGCCAAGCGCACCGACATCCGCCGCCGCAAAATCGGCTTCGTCTTCCAGCGCTTCAATCTTTTCCCGACGCTCACGGCCGAGGGCAATCTGCGTCTAGCCGAGAGCATACATAGCGACGGCAAGGACGACCCCGAAAGAAGGCGCGAGGTTTTGCGCCTGCTCCGGCTCGAAGACAAGATGCACCACAAGCCATTGGAACTTTCGGGCGGCGAGCAGCAGCGCGTGGCCCTCGCCCGCGCCCTCGTCAACCGCCCGGCCATCGTCCTCGCCGACGAGCCGACCGGCAATCTGGACACGGAGAACTCGGCCATCGTGCTCAACATGTTTCAGGAATTAAACTATCGCTTCAATCAAACAATTGTTATGATTACACACAACCCGGAGGCCGCCGCCATGTGCCGCCGGATAGTGCAGATGCGCGACGGGCAGATCGTCGAGCCGGCACAGAACGTGCAGATGTAATTGCCGGGAAGTTGAAAAGCCGGATTTAGGCCGTCGGGACTGGGAGCGCAGGCTATGGCAGGCGTCAGCCAAATCCGACACCTGAGCGATAATTGCGGATTTCGGATTGCCGGTTGCGGATTAAAAGGGACGTTTTTCATTAAATCTGCAATCCGCAATCAAAAATCCGAAATCGGTTATGGGTTATATTTTTCGCACCGTCAAGAAACTGTTCTTCTGGGGCTACGCACGAAATACCTGGCAATATGACGTGCTATGCGCCTTAATCCTCGCCTTTATCTTCCTGACCCCGCAAAGCTGGTTTGAGACCAATTCGGCCCTAAAAAGCCAGTTTGAGAGCAAACCGGCGCAGGGGGCGGAGCATCAAAACCCGGTTGCCTCGAAGCTTATCCTCGCGGTTGCGGATAATTCCCCGGCGCAAATGGCTCAAACTGAGGTCGAAAGTCGCGTCCGCGCAATCACGGGTCGCGCCGACACAGAGGTTTTAAGCGTGGAGCCGCGGCGGGACGCGAGCGGGAAAATCGTCGCTTACGAGGTTGACATACGGTAATCATCCACAGATAATCGGCGGGATTTTCAGTCTCCACCCCCGAGGCTGACATTTATAAAGGAGTTTGTATGAAGAGACTTGTTCCCCTCGGCCTCGCGATTGCACTTTTACTGGCAGTAGTCGCCGTCAGTTCGCCGACGGACGCCAACGCGCAAGGTGCGGGTTTCGTCAGTGCCATACTGAACCGCATGGAGCACAACCGCCGCGATTTGAAGTCGCTGCGCGCCAACGTTGACATGGTTAAATACAACGCGCAGATTCGAGACGAAGACAAGTACAAGGGAGTTGTGCTTTACGTTCCGGCCGCGGGCCGCGACGCTTACGTGCGCGTTGACTGGAGTTTCCCGCAGAAAGAGACCCTGGCGGTCGCCGACGGCAAGTTCACGCTGTTTCGCCCGCGCCTCAAGATGGCTTACCAGGGCAAGGCAGGGACCGGCCGTGGCAAATCCAGCGCCGCTTTTGATTTCATGAACATGTCGCGCCAGCAGTTGGCGGCGCGCTACGACGTGCAGCCCATGGGCGAAGAGACTCTCTGGGGCGGCGTCGCCACGTCGCACGTCAAGCTTGTGCCCAAAGGGGGCGCGAGTTTCAAATACGCCGAAGCCTGGATCGACGCGGGCGGAATGCCCGTGCAGACCAAAGTGGTCGAGAAGAACGACGATTCGACCACCGTGCGCCTGACCAATTTGCAGCGCAACTCGGGCATCGCGCTTGACGAGTTTTTCCTGAAGCTCGATTCGAGCATCAAGATCGTCCCGGCCTAAGGGCGTCAGCGTTCCATAGCTTGAAGCAAAGGGCTTCGGAGTTAAAAGACCGGAGCCCTTCGCCGTTTCGGCAATATCGTCTTTACAGCGCGCGCCCCTTCTTGCCAAAGATGGAGCGGCTCGCATATCCTGCTCGGTAAAGTTTACAGCAAGCGGCGGCCCGTTTAATGCTGAACCGCGGAAGTGGTCTACAAGGCTAGATGAAGAGAAGCAAATTTCTCAGGCTGAAAATGCGCGAGGCGAGCTTTATCTCGCGCGCTCTGCTCTCGACCAAGCACCCCGTGCTGGCGCACATCATCCCGATGCGGCGCTGCAACCTGGCCTGCGGCTACTGCAACGAGTACGACAAGGTTTCCGACCCCGTGCCGCTCGAAGAGATGAACCGGCGAATCGATAAGCTGGCTGCGCTCGGCACAAGCATCGTCACCATCTCCGGGGGCGAGCCGCTGATGCACCCGGAACTCGACGCCATCATCAGCCGCATCCGCTCGCACAAGATGATCGCGGGACTCATCTCCAACGGCTACTACTTCACCCCGGAGCGCATCCGTCGCTTAAACGACGCCGGGCTCGAATACCTACAGATCAGCATAGACAACGTCGAGCCCGACAGCGTCTCGAAGAAGAGCCTTAAGAATCTGGACAAAAAGTTGCAGCACCTGGCCGAGCACGCGGAGTTCCACGTCAACATTAACTCGGTCATCGGCGGCGGCATCAAGACGCCAGAGGACGCGCTCGTCATCGCGCGGCGCGCCGTCGAGCTTGGTTTTTCCAGCACGGTCGGCGTCATACACGACCATGACGGGACGCTGAAGCCTTTGAACGAGCGGGAGCAGGAGATTTTCCAGCAGGTCAAGAAACTGGGGAACCGCGACCACGCCCGCCTCAACTGGTTTCAGGACTCGATTGCCGAGGGCAAGCCCTACGAGTGGCGCTGCCGCGCCGGCGCGCGCTACCTCTACATCTGCGAGGACGGGCTGGTTCACTGGTGCTCGCAGCAGCGAGGCTACCCAGGCATCCCGCTCGCGGACTACACGATGAAAGATTTCGAGCGCGAGTACAATACTGAGAAGTGGTGCGCTCCGACCTGCACGCTCCAGTGCGTGCATCAGGTCGGCATCCTGGACAACTGGCGGAACCCGCAGCAGGCCCCCGGCGGAACCCAAAACGCCGCGACCGACAAGGACTCCGTCGGCCAGATGGTTCGCGCCGATTAGCCACGAGCCCGGCGACTCAAAGGATTGTTTCCTCAGCTCTGAACCTCGAAGGAGCTTGAAGCATGAGCTCTATCCGGCGCGCTCTCTCTCGACCCGCTTTCTTCTTCTGTCTCATCTCACTCTCAGTTGGCCTTAATCCATTCGCCGTCGCCTGGCAGTCGCCGGGAGAGGCCGCGCAGACCGCGATGCGGCGACCCGATGCTGACATCGTACTGCTGACCATCACTGTCACCGATAGTAGGGGTACTCCCGTCGGCGGGCTGGACAAAAGCGCCTTTACCGTTTCCGAGAATAAGGTTCCGCAAGAGATCAGCTTTTTCAACGCCGAAGACGAACCCGTGAGCGTCGGTATTGTCTTCGACCTGTCTGGTTCGCTGGCCGGAAGTACGAAACTTAAGGCGGCCAGGAACGCAGTCCTGCGTTTTATCGAACTGAGCCATAGCGCCAACGACTATTTCGTCATCGCCTTCGCGGCCCGTCCGCTGGTGCTCATCGATTGGACGCGCAACAGCAGAGCCTTCGCCGCGCAGTTAAGCAGATTTTACTTTACGTCCAAGAGCGAGAGTAAAGCGTCGCTGAATACGGCCTTGTATGATTCCTGCTATCTGGCCGTCGAAAAGATGAATGACGGCGCTCATTCCAGGAAAGCAATTCTGTTAATCACGGACGGGCAGGACAATGAGTCGCGCTACACGTTCAAGGAAGTCCGCGAGCGGCTAAAGGAAACTGGAGTCATGCTTTATTCGATGGGCATCGTCGGCGGCGACGACCCCGGTAGCTCTCTAGCGATGGACGGGCAGGCCATCCTGGACGAGCTCTCGGCCGTCTCTGGCGGCAAGGCTTTCTTCCCGAACAATAAAAAAGAGATTGATGTGCTTTTCGAGTGGATCGCTCTGGAACTGCGTCACCAATATTTGATTGGCTTTCGACCGGCTAAAGGCGGGGCCGACGGCAAATGGCACAAAATCAAAGTTAAGGTGACGCCGCCCCCTATGGCCGAGGGGAAGAGGCCGAGCCTGTATGTCCGAACCCGCGAAGGCTATTACGCTCCCCGGAGCCTGCCTTAGATTCAGCCTGCTTCCGAAGAAGCGCTATTGCTGCCCCTCTACGTCGCCGATCTCGTGCAGCTTCACAGACCTCGATAGACCGAGCCCCGACAGCTTTCCAGCCATCAGGACGATCATCTCGCCCGGCTGCACAATTCCTGCTTCGAGCAGCGCCCGCTCGCCCGCCTTGACCATCTGTTCCGTGCTGTCGCAGGGCACGTGGACGAGCGACTCGACCGCCCAGACCAGCGCCAGCTCGTTCTGCACGGCGCGCGAATTGGTCAGCGCGACGATGCGCTGCTCCGGTCGAAGGGCGGAGAGCCTGCGCGCCATCAGTCCCGATTCCGTAAAGACCGCGGTCGTCTTGATGCTCATCTCTTCGGCGGCAAAGGCGGCGGCCTCGCACAATGCGCGGCTGAAGCGGCCCGACTGTTTGCCGGCCCACTTGTGAACCTCGCTCGACCCGGTGCTTCTACCCGCCTCCGCGGTTTCGATGATGCGCGCCATGGTCGCGACGGCCGCCACAGGATGCTGGCCCATCGCCGTTTCGTTCGACAGCATCAGGCAGTCCGAGCCGTCCCAGACGGCGTTGGCCACGTCCGAGGCTTCGGCGCGCGTGGGGCGCGGGTTAGTCACCATGGATTGCAGCATCTGCGTCGCGGTGATGACGAACTTGCCCGCCAGGTTGGCCCGCTCGATGATGCGCTTTTGGTAGACGGGGACGAGTTCGACGCTCGTCTCGACGCCGAGGTCGCCGCGAGCCACCATGACGCCGTCCGTCGCCGCGATAATCTCTTCGAGGTGATCAATGGCCTCGGCCTTCTCGACCTTGGCCACAAGTGGCTGGTGGCCGCCCGCGCTCTCTATTAGAGATTTGGCTTCGACGCAGTCCTGCGCGCGGCGGACGAACGAGAGCGCGATGTAGTCAACGCCCTGGCGCACGGCCCACTGTAAGTCTCGACGGTCCTTGTCCGTCAGCGACGGGATGGGGAGGATGATGCCGGGCAGGTTGATGCCCTTGCGTTCCCCTAAGCTCCCGCCGTTGATGACGCGCGCGACCACGTCAGTGTCTGTCGTGCGCTCGACGCGCAGCTCGATCAGTCCATCGTCCAGGAGCAGACGCGCCCCTGGCTTCACGTCGCGCGCCATGCCAGGGTAGTTGGTCGAGACCTCGCGGGCGTCGCCGGCCACGGACCTCGTCGTGATCGTGAACAGGGAGTTGGCTTCGAGCTGGACGGGCTGGCCGTTCTTGAGCACGCCGGTCCTGATCTTTGGGCCGGAGAGGTCAACCAGAATGGCGAGCGGGCGTTTCATGCGCTCGGCCGCGGCGCGCGCCCGCTGGATGGTCTCAGCGTGTTCGTCCTGCGTGCCGTGCGACATATTGATGCGCACGCCGTTGATGCCGGCGGCCAGGAGGGCCTCAATCAGCACGGACTCGCGCGACGCCGGCCCCAGCGTCGCCAGAATCTTGGCTTTTCTCACAATGCCCCCATTATCCACAAGGCAAAAGGAAAAAGGCAATGAGCAGTGGTCAGTAGTCAGTGGCCAGGGGCCAGTAAAAAGCATTTGTCTTTAACTGGCCCCTGGCCACTGACTACTGACCACTGCTTTTCTGTCTTTTCTTGCCGAACAGCCAGGCGATGAAGATGGAGATGACGTAGAGAAGGATCATCGGCGCGGCGAAGAGCATCATGTTCGGGACGTCGTTGGTCGGCGAGAGCACTGCCGCCGCGACGAGAATGATAATCAGAGAGAGCTTCCATTTACGCAGGAGAAAGCCCGCCGAGATGATGCCGATGCGTGAGAGCACGTAAGTGATGGCGGGCATCTGGAAGACAGCCCCCATCGCCAGCATCAGCAGGATGATGAAGTCGAAATAGTCGTTGGCCTTGAGCAGCAGGCGAAAGTCCTGCCCGAGCCCGAGCAGGTACTTGGCCGCCGGGGGAAAGATAATCGCGTAAGCGAAGGCCGCGCCCGCGACGAAGGCGATTGACGAGAGGAAGACGAAGGGCAGGGCGTAGCGGCGCTCGTGCGGGTAGAGCCCCGGCGAGACGAAGGCCCAGATTTGCCAGAGCAAAAACGGCACGGCCAGGGCCAGCGCCGTGTAGATGGAGACTTTCACGTAGAGCGAGAAAGGCTCCATCGCGGTCGTCACAATCAGCTTATCGTCAATCCCTGGCAGAGCCTTCGGCCGGGCCTGAAAATCGAACGGCAGCAGCACCCCCTTGGGGATGACAGTCTGGCCCGCGTAGAGCGCCTCGTCCGTGTAGAGCCTCAAGCTGCCCTGTGCGTCCTTGTGAACCCTGGCCGTCACGCTGGCCCCTGGCGGAATCACGCTCGCCCCCAGCTTGGTCGTATTCTCGAAGACGTAGCGCCCCGTGTCGCCCTCTTTCAAAGCGCTGTTGGGCAGGATGGTCTCCTGACCCGTCAACCCGCCGATGGGAAGCTCGCGGCGCTGCGCTTCGGCCAGGGCGCGCTGAACCGGCACGGCCAGGAAGTTGTAGATGTGATCGGAGACGAACCAGCAGCCTATGAAGACTATGAAGACGAAGGCTATGGAGCGAATGATGCGGCTGCGCAACTCGTCCAGGTGCTCCAGAAAAGACATCTGGGCGCCGCCGTCTTCCTCGCGCGTCTTCTCTTTGCCTTTGGAGCGTGTGCCTAAAAGGGTAGCCATTGCAGGGGCGTAAAATCAGCCGAAGCGTGCCGTCCTACAGCCAGTCACGCTTGCGCGTCCGAGCGGGCTGTGCCACTTCCGATACGTCAGACGAGACCTCTACGGGCGCAGGTGTAGAAGAAGAGCGCGCGACCGCCGACTCGTCGGCTGTAGTCACGAGCGGTTGATGAGAGGCTGTGGAAGAAGTGGCCGCGTCATCTTCGCTCGCCTCGAACACGGCCTGGCTGCGGTCGCGGTTTTCATTAAGGATGGAGCGATCTTCCGGCAGCATCGGCTCGCCGATGAGCGCCTCTTTGAGGGCGCTCTCTCGTGCGACCTCCTTTTCCCAGGTCTGCTTGAAATCCTCGGAGGCGCGCTTGAAATTGGCCAGGCTCTTGCCGAGCGAGCGGCTGAGCTGCGGAAGCTTGCGCGGGCCGAAGAGGACGAGCGCGACGATCAGAATCAGCAGCAGCTCGCTCGTCCCCAGTCCTTCGAAAATGAAAAGAAGCACTCTCTTTAACCTGCCCTCTTCCAAAACTCGTCTGAAAAATTCTACGCGCCGCTTCAACCAGGGGTCAAGCAGGTGCGGTTTTCATCTGCAAACTAATCTGCCCGTCTCAAAGAGTCTCCTCTAGTCTCTTGAGACGGGCAAAGAGTGAAGGGTACGGGGGAGTGGCGGGCGAGCCTTTCTTTATTCGCCGCCCCAGCCCTGGCACTTGGCCAATTCCTTGTTGGTGATGTCCCAGTGCGTGTGATCCTTGCACATGACGACGCCCTCGATGATGCACTCGTCGCCGTCTTCGTCCACGACCTTGATGTCGTACTCGCCGCAGGGAATGTTCTTGAGCGTGAAGGACTCGCCCGGCTCGATGGTGTTGTCGCCGAGCTGGTCAGCCCCCCAGGTGTCCTTATCTTCAGGCGAGAGGTAGAGGTGATGTATCGCCCACTCAGACTTATTCGTGATCATGAATTCGGCACGCTGCGAGGCGGCGCGCGACGGCAGGGGGAGCGCCAGCGCCGCCATCGAGAACAGGACCGCGGCAGCCAGCGCAACACGGGGAACTAGAGATTTCTTCATCAGGCAAGCTTCCTTTCTCAAACCAACGGGCAGATGGGTAAATCAAACTCGCGCGATATTACACGCGCCACGCCTTGATAGCAATGCTATGATCTGGGTGGCATCGCCGCGTCAGTCATGCCACCCTTACTTTGCCTGAGCCTCGCCGTACTCGGGCGGATAGTAGATGACTTCGACGGCCTGGCCGCCGACGCCTTTGGTGTAGAAGGAGACCGAGCGGTCGCGGTGCTCTTTGATGGGGCGGCCTTCGCGCGCGGCGGCGGCTTCCAGTTCGGCTCGCGTTTCGACGCGGAGGCCGAAGTGCGGCGGGTGCTTGGAGTTTGGCGGGAGGAGCGCCACGCCGAAGCCCCGCGCGTCGCGCATCATGGCCCAATCGTCGTAGAGGGTCTCCAAGCGAAAGCCTATGCGCTGGTACTCCTCCACGTCCCTTTGCAAATCCTTCGACACGATTGCGACGTGATCCATCACGCCTGTGAAACGCAACTCGTTCTGCTCCTGCATAGCTTCTCTCTCCGTTAATTATTGATTGCCGACGATTGTAGCAAAAAGAGTGGTCAGTGGTCAGTGGTCGGTGGTCAGTTAAGAGCAGTTGGCGAAAGCATAGTTGCCACCTTCCACTAACAATAATACTCCCCGAAAGCGGAAAGGCTTTTCTTTTAACTGACCACCGACCACCGGCTACTGACCGGTAGTGATGTAATTTGTGTTGCTGGACTTCTAAGGATAAGTCAATGCATACATGGGATGCCTGTCAATGGTGATCCTATCTCTAATTATTTGAAGTTCGTCGTTAAGGATATTTGTTGGTTCACCAATGCTTTCAAGTAGAAGAATGCCCATTCGCAAAATAGCAAGGGAAAGATGAAGCGAAAAGTCGCTCTCTAATTCGTAAACGAGTGCATCTTCTATATCAGTTAAAAGTACGCCAAACGTTGGTTCAATAGTGAGGTTATGCAAATCGTTGTGTATCCAAATCTCATTCTTGTAATTCAACTCGTTTCTTTGCTTAGCAAAATCTTTATGCCCCAGCTTCTTTAACGCTCGGATATACTTATTATCCCAAACACTCATATCAAACACAGCCAGAAGACGTTGGAAAATAGCCCAAACATGGCGATGCTCAAACTTCATGTTGAGCTTGATTAGTTGAATAGTTGGATCTTCCGGGAGTTTTAGCTTTTGCTTCCTTCTTTTATTTATATCCTCTTCTTTCGGGAAAACATCAATAAGTACCGCCTTATTATTATACTCAGCAAGCGCAATCCCGCAGAAGTACAATATTGCTTTAGCACCAAAAAGGGATGCTTGATAAGCATCAGCTAAAGACCATGTTATATAACCCTGCGCTGCTTGATTCTCCGCACAGCCTGTCACATGGAATGCCTTATGCAAAAGATATACAGCTTCTCTGAATACATATTCTCTTAGTCGCGGCACTTCCTTTCTAACAGGTTTATCATAATCACTTATGGCAGAAGCAACAGTGGTAAATCCTATGTATTCCGAAATGCCTTCATTCGGCGCAGAACCAGGCGGCGTAATAGATGGAAGATAATTAAGCCAACGCGCAGATATATCACTCCATCTGCATTCGAGGATATGCCTGTCTATTAGTCGCTGAAAAGCGGCATCATTCATGTAATGAATGGCAAGGATCAAAAAAGGCGAAGTGAAGTTCCTTCAGGGTGGGATCCTTGTAATCGGGCTAAAAGTGACTGGCGGAAATCTTCTCCGGCTTGAGCTTCTGCCTGAACGCCTGTTCCGGCTTTCTCCCAACTGGAAAAATCAAAGTCTTCTACCTTACTTAGTATTTTGGCAACGTCTTGTACTCTAAAGCCGTTATATTCCGTTAAGGTCAAACTAAAAACGGTTGGCAAAGCGTTAATCATTGCCCCAAAGCCTAGTGTCTTAAAAAATATCTGCTTGCCAATGTGAAAGTATTCGGGAAAGATGTGTTTTAACGCTCTGTAATAATTATCAATAACACCTATTTGCTCATTTAAGACAAGGGTGTGAAACAAGCCCCTTTTGTCGGTTACTAAAGGCGCAACCTTCCTCACGAAATTGGTTAGTGATAGTTCTCCGGGCTTTGGCGGTGTTATTACAATCTTCTGATAGAATGGCGATTCAGGGTTTTTCTTCAACTCACTAGCTATATCAACTGCTACCTCTTTTGCCATGTCAGCTTCGGATTTATTCGGAGGAAGTCGCTTCAGTAAAAAATAGTAAAGGGAAGTGGGAACATTCTTAGCTTCACGGTTAATGGTAACGAATTGATGTATTTGCTCGTCAATATCAAGCCCAAGAAAAGCTATTACAGCAAACTGAATATCGTTCTTTGCGTTATACGCTCCCGCGAGACGATGTTGACCGTCAATAACCCAGCCGGCATCTGATCTACAGGGGATAGTAATATGATCCTTTGCCGCCGAGAGAGTCGAACCCTCTTCGAGTGAGATCAGAACGCTGTTCGGCACGCTATTCCCTTCATCAATATATCTAGCTACAGTGTTGACGCGGGATGGAGATAACACCCTTTGATAGCCTTCAACTTTATCTTCACTATATTGATTGACCTCCACAAATTCCCAAATCGTTTTAGCATCTGCTACAAAGCAAACCAATTCAAATTTGCCTTGTTTGATGACCATGCACGGGAATTTATAAGGGCTTCCGTTCTTTCTAGTAACTTTCTTCTTGAGTGTGAGTTTCTTACTTGATTTTTTGGTAGCCATAATCGTTAAGCGAAGTTTGCAGGCTTTCGCGCTACTGCATTGTTGAGGTTAGGAACTTGAATCGGTTTGTCGAGAGGTCTATATCGAATCTCATTGCTGAATGCCTGCTCGCACCGCGTCTTAGCTATGCGGTGGTACTTCTTATCAATCTCAGCCCCAACAAACTTCCTTCCTTCCAATAGAGCCGCCACCCCTGTTGATCCTGAGCCTGTATAGGGATCAAACACGCGACCATTTTTGGGAGAAAGAGCGCGTACTAGACGAAGGGCAAGTCCAACAGGAAACTGACAGGGGTGCTCAGTCTTCTCAATATGTTTAGCTTTGACGTTTGGCATCTCCCAAACGTCGCCGGGATTCTTCCCAAGAGGATTGCCGCTCGGCTTTCCCTTATTCGCACCTTTGGAATATGTCTTACCTGGATACTTTTGCGGCACTCTAATTGGATCTAAATCGAAATGATAATCTCTACCTTTTGAGAACCATAGTATAACTTCATGCCTACCACTGAACTTCCTTTTGGCATGCAAACCATGTCCGAAAACCCAAATGATTCGGTTCTGTAAAAATAACTCTTCTGAGCTATTAAAGATTTCGTAAACTAGATAATCTAGCGGGGTGAAAAGACCCGATCTCGTAACGTGATAGCCAACTTGCCAGCAAATGCTTCCGCCCTGTTTTGTTACTCGCAATAATTCAGGAAGTATTAAGCGATGGTCTTCAATAAAGTCTTCAATCTTTTTTGACTTATCATATTCTTTGCCCATGAAGTAGGGCGGCGAGCTAATAGTGAGATCTATACTCTCGTTCGGCAATGCTTCGAGGACGTTGCGGCAATCGTCTCGACTAAGGACGCATTTGGCTTGGTCACTATAACTAGAGGATATTAACATGATCTGCCTCCTAAGCAGGCTATAACCTAAAGCTGTGACATCGTAGCCAAAACTAATGCATAGATCAACCCCCCTCCGACACTAAGCCGCTTTACGCTTCGACCAGCGTGCTTCCGCCGCCTTCTTTGCTATTGCTTTTCTTTCTTCTGATGTGAGTTTTTTAGCGCGAGCTTTACCACCGATTAGACCGCCGAGCCGACCGGCATACTTGGGCGAAAGTTTGGGCGCAGGTTTCATGGCAGGATAGTAGCACAACCGCTCAAGCATTAAAAGCCTAAATTTCTTGCACTTAGATAAAGAATTTTCTTGACTTCAAATCGCTCAAGCATTAAGATATGACCATTCAATAGTTAAGGGCTTCGCCAGCTACTAACTGACAAAGCCCTTTTGATAAACCAAAAGCGATTGCTCACTTTCGGCCTAAGCAACTTGATTTTGAGCCAATCGCCAACGAAAGGCAAGGCTCAAAATGACCTGTCATGTATGCCAAGCTAATGCGAAAAGGTTTGGCAAAGACCGCAAAGGAAATCAGCGTTACCGCTGCCTATCCTGCCGCAAAACATTCACCAATCAGGAGCGCGTAGAAGGCAAGTATCTGCCGATGGATAAAGCTGTGCTTTGTCTCCAACTACTCGTTGAGGGTAACAGTTTGCGGAGCGTAGAGCGGATCACGGGCGTTACCCTTCACACTTTGTTAGATCTACTCATCCTCGTTGGCGAGAAGTGCGAACGGCTTTTCAATGACAAGATAAAAAGCTTGCCCGTGCGCGATATTCAGTGTGATGAGATGTGGGGATTCGTTGGAATGAAGCAAAAGACGCTTCGCCGCAAACTAGCTGCCGAACCGCTCACGGACACAGCACAGGGCGATGCTTGGACGTTCGTTGCGATTGAGCGTCACACAAAGATGGTCATGGCTTGGCATCTTGGAAAGCGCACAGTTCGCCATACGGTGGACTTCACAGAGAAGTTACACGAAGCCACAGAGGGACGCTTTCAACTGACCACAGACGGATTTGCGGGGTATCCTGATGCTGTCAGCTATTCATTAGGGACTCGCGTTGACTTCGCGCAGTTGATAAAAGTCTATGCCGCTTCGCCAGACGGCAAGGGCAGCGAACGTCGTTATTCACCAGCCGAAGTTGTTTCGGCTATTCCTAGTCCCCGCTGGGGAAATCCTGATCCTGAGCGTATATGTACGTCGCACGTCGAAAGACAGAATCTAACCATGCGAATGATGATCCGCAGGCTTACTCGTTTGACCAATGCTTTTTCTAAGAAGTGGGATAACTTGCGGGCTGCGCTCGCGCTTCATTTCGCTTACTATAACTTCTGCCGCATCCATAAAACGCTGCGCTGCACGCCAGCGATGGAGGCGGGAATTACGAACACGATATGGACGCTGAAAGATCTGCTTGGTTATTAGCGATGTTTGGGCTTGCTCGGTAACTTTGCGGGCAAGTTCAACTTATCGTTAATCAACGTGTCTGTGCAGATGCCCGCCACTTCTGCGTATCGTAGAAGAACCGTCAATGGCGGGATGCGTGTGCCAAGCTCATAGCCTGAAATACTCGCCTGTAGAATCTCATCGGACAATCCCAAGCGGCTAATCATCTCGTTTTGTGAGAGTCCGAACGCGAGGCGGATTTGCAATAGCTTCGCCGCTAGACGCTCAGGCTTGTGCTTTGACGCCCTGCCCATCAAGAGTTTCCTCCTGATAAGGCACACAGCACCTTGCGTCTAAAACTATTCTGTTTTAGTATGGCCTCGCAATAAGCCGTCGCCGCTTTGAACCTCAGAGATTCAACGGCGACGCTCATCTCACTTTGAGGTTGAGGCCGAGTTAGGCATTAGCCGTTGCTAGTTTTCAAACAAACCGCGCGCCATCTTACCAAAAGGGCGTGAATCTTCACATGAAAAAAAGAGACGAATATAAATCAAAAGTCACCATAGAAACGGGACTAACCAGAGGCCGTGTCCCTTGTCCGCTTCTAAAAGTAATAGGAGCGCGAGCAGGCGATTTCCTCATCTTTCGCCCCGTCAGCAAGGGAGAGGCCGTTATCCGCGTGTCTCATCCGACAAAGAAGCCGGGAAAAGGGAAAAGTAAGTAGGGATTCGATCTCGCACGCCACGCTAGAGGGTGAGGGCGGGCAGTGCGGAAAGACCGTCGCGTTGCCCAGATGAGAGCGCGGCGGTCTTGCTTTTTCCCAGCAACACAAATTACATCACTACCTACTGACCACTGTTCTTGACAGGTGCGGTCTTCTCGCGCAAATCTGCTGGGTGAGATTCAGGGAAAATGAAAAGGAACCGGCTTTGATGAGAGAAGAAAGGCCGCGCATCGTCTCGCTGCTGCCGTCGGCCACGGAGATTGTCTGCGCGCTCGGGTTGGAGGACTCGCTCGTGGGCATCACGCACGAGTGCGATTACCCGCCGCAGGTCGCGGGGAAACCTGCCCTGACGGCCAGCCGCATCTCTCACGAGAGGATGACGAGCGCCGAGATAGATCACGCGGTGCGCTCGCAACTGGACGGGCACGGCTCGATCTACGAGCTGGACGAGGAGAAGCTGCGCGCCCTCGGCCCAGACCTGATCGTCACGCAGGAGTTGTGCGATGTCTGCGCCGTCAGCTATGAACGGGTCGAGCGCGCGGCGCGGCTCTTCGAGACAGACGTGCGCGTCGTCTCGCTTGAGCCGAACACGATCCGGGACATCTTCGCGAACATACGCACGGTCGGCGAATTGACCGGAAGAGAGGAGCGGGCCGCGAAACTTGTCCGCGAGTTGAGCGCGCGTCTGGACAATGTGGCGACCCGGCTGGAAGGCTTAGTAAAGCGCCCACGCACGTTGATGCTCGAATGGCTGGAACCGGCGTTCGCGCCGGGCCACTGGGTGCCCGAGCAGGTCGCCCTCGCCGGGGGCGATCACGCTTTCGGGCGCGCGGGTCAGCCATCCGTGACGACGACCGCTGCGGAGATTAGCGAGTACGCGCCGGAAGTAATCGTGCTGATTCCCTGCGGCTATTACAAAGAGGACATCCTGCGCCAGTTGCCGCAGGCCCGTCTGCCCGTTGGTTGGAATGAGCTTCCAGCAGTGCGGGCCGGCGAAGTCTGGGCCGTAGACGCGACCTCCTATTTCAGTCGCCCAGGGCCGCGCGTGGTCGAGGGGGTGGAGATTCTCGCGCGCATTCTGCATCCGGAAATCTTTGGCACACCCGAAGCCACTGATGCCGTGCGCGTGAGCCCGGAGCTAATGCAGTCTTAAACCATCAGGCATGGGTTAAAAAATAGAAGCAGTATGTCTGTCGCGAAAAGAGGGTCGGTTAAAAAGAGTGGGCGGGCAGTCGTGCCTGCCGAAGGTCCGCGCGGGCTCCTGGAGAGTTTCGCGCGGGCGGCTGAAGGAGTGGCGGCGACGACGAAGAAGCTGGAGAAGGCCGCGCTCGTCGGGACTTACCTGCACGAGTTGGACGACGCGGACCTAGCTCGCGCCGCGCGCTATCTCGCTGGGCACCAGTTCGCTATGAACGACGCGCGCACGACCAACGTCGGGACGAGCGTCCTGCGCGAAGCCTTGAGCGAGGCCACGGGCCTCTCCGTCGAAAACCTGCGCCCGCGCTATGTTCGATTGGGGGATTCCGGCGAGGTCGCTTACGAGGCGATTCAAGAGGCCAGAGGTGAGCAACCCGCCCCTTCCATCACGCTGGCCGAAATCGAAAGGCTCGTTGAGCGCCTCAGCGAGATGAAGGGAACAAAGAATAAGAAGGCGCTGCTGGCAGATGTGCTCGCGCGTGCGACCGCGCTTGAAGCGAAGTACCTGGTGAAGCTGCTGGTGGGCGATTTGCGCATAGGGCTTAAAGAGGGCCTGGTCGAGGACGCGATTGCGCGCGCCTTCGAACAGCCTCTCCCCCTGGTGGCACAGGCCAACATGATGATGGGCGATATAGGCGAGACGGCCGTGCGCGCGCGGCTGGGTGAATTGACGGGCATCGAGTTGCGCCTCTTCCATCCGTTGAAATTCATGCTAGCCACGGCGGCTGCGGACCTCTCGGACATCGCGCGCCAGATGCCCGAAGAGTTCTTCGTCGAAGACAAGTTCGACGGCATACGCGCGCAGGCGCACACAAGCCGGGGACGACTGGCGCTCTACTC
>DATEMM010000484.1:0-5211 GCA_035275605.1 Pyrinomonadaceae bacterium | reverse complement strand
CCATTCCTCAGCAAGCTTTGAGGAGATCTCAGTCGCGTTTTGAAGATAGCTGCGTGTAGCCCCGGAGTCTCCTCCCTTGCGAGCGGCCTCTGCGGCAATCAAGACGGCGCGCAACTCGGACTCTAGCTGGCCGCCCTGCGCAAAATGCTCGCGAGCGCTTAAGGCATCCTGGAGCGCACCTTGAGAGTCGCCTGCGGCCAGCTTGCTTTCGGCCAGTGCCAGAAGCGCGGCGAAGCGCAAGCGCGGCTCGTCCTCTTTTTCGGCAAGCTCCAAAGCTTTCCGGCACTCAGGCAGACCCCAGCCCTTTGCGCCGGAGCGTGCGAGGGCTAACCCGAGTGCGGAATGCGCCTCGATAAAGACGTACTCGGCGGCTCCGCCCTGCGCAGTCTTGATGGCCTCCCGAGCTTTCCCTATGGCCTCGCCAAAGTTCAATTGGCTCAGGGCCAGTTGCGATTCAATCAACTCTTTTCTCGCCAGCAACTTTTTCCGGTTCTTATCATCCAGCGATTTGATGACTGAAGATAGCTGGTCGAGCGACGCGGCGGCGTCGGCGTAAAGTCCTATTCGCCACTGCACATCTGCGCGATAAAGCAAGCTATAACTGAGCCAGACATGCTCACTGGATTTAACACCATAGAGGGCGCAACTTTCAGCAAAGTGGCCCAGGGCAGCCGGGTAATGCTCTCTGTTGGAGAGGAGATTTCCGAACTCGAAGTGTATGCCTGCGACTTGTGAGAGATTGTCCGTTCGGCGGGCTAGCTGCGTTGCTTCATCGAACGCCTGTGTGGCTCTGGCGAAATCCCCTTTTTGCAGGTGCGCCCGCCCGCTCAGCCGCAGGCTGTCCAAATACTCCTTGGAATATCCTCCCTGCTTAAAGAAATCCAGCGCCGGTTTGATATAACGCAACACCTCTTCACCTTTGGCCTGCTGCTCATAGAGGCTGGCGAGTCTGAAACTTGCCATCGCCAGGTGGCGGCGTCCCCCATGTTTCTGAGACCAGTAAAGCGCTTGTTGGAAATGTTCTTCGGCCTGGCCTAGATCACGGCTCAACAGATAGGAGTTGCCAAGCTCAAAGTGAACCTGCGTCACGAACACATCCAGCGAGCTGTTCTGTGCCAGCGTGAGAGCGTCGGCGGCATACTGGCGCGCACGAACGCCGTCTCCCTCGTTGGAAGAGGTAACGCATAGCTCCAGGAGAGCTTTGATTTGTTGATGTATATCACCCGCCCCCTTGGCCGTATCCAGGGCCAATTGCAGGCTGCTGCGCGCCTCGTCGCTCATCTTTAACCTGTTGTAGAGAGAGCCGCGCTGGTAGAAGACTTCCGAGAGCCCTGTGTAATTCTTCTCGGCGCGATAAAGCGCCTCGGCCTTCTCAAATACTTCGGTGGCGCTCGCCAGATTCTGTTTTCGCGCATAAAGCTCTCCCAAGCGTAGAAAGGCCGACGGGCGCGAGGGTGTGGCGTTCGAGGCTTTCGTAAAAGCGTCCAGAGCCTTCTCAATCTCCTCATTCTTTTCGTAAGCTCGCCCCAGGTCTACATAAGCATCCGCTTTCGCTCCCTCCGGCGTAACGTTGACGAGAGTTTCGTAGTTCTTGATGGCGCTTGCCAGGTTGTTTGTGTTGAGACCTGTGATGGCTTGAATTTGCAGCGACTCCTGGTCAGGCAGACCCGAAAATCGCGCAGAGAGGGTTTGTGCCCTGCCGATCTCCTTTTCAGAATTCGTCGAATTATCCAGCTCATGCCACGCTTCGGCTAAAGTCGCGTGTGCCAGGGGGAATGCCTCTTCGAGCTGAATGGCTTTTTCCAGTTCGCGGATCGCCGTATAAAGCGTTCCGTCACGCAAGGCGTTTACGCCCCTTTCATAATGTTCCATTGCCGCCGCCGGCACTCCTGGCCCGGCACGATGCAGAAGCGTGCTGCCCCATATCAGGAGCAAGGCCGCAGCAGATGTAGCTAAAAAGGCCGCGAGAAGAGTGCGCGGCCTGCGCAAGGCTTCAGACCATGCGGTCAGCCTCGGGCTCTGCCGCGAAGGGGCAGGCGCATGCTCTCTTTTGATGACGTGAGCGCGAGTCCGGCCCGGTAAGGATTTGCGCAGGCGGCGGAGGTCCGCGAGAAATTTCCTGGCGGATTGATAGCGTTCCTCAGGTTTTTTTGAGAGGGCTTTGAGCGTGATGCGATCAAGCTCCGGCGGCACGCTCGGATTGAACTTCGATGGCGGCGGCGGGTCGTTGAAGACGACTTTAGTTGAGATCGCTCCGTTATTCTTGCCCTCAAAGGGGACTCTTCCGGCGATACACTCATAAAGCAGCGCGCCCAGTGAAAAAATGTCGCTGCGCCCGTCAACATCCGCCCCTAGAGTTTGCTCGGGCGAAGAGTACATAGGGGTGCCGACGATGATGCCTTCGCGCGTTTGTGTGACGGGCGACGTTTGCACCCTGGACTTGCCTTCCGAAGTTCCGTCCTCCACCTCGAAACGCTTGGCGAGTCCAAAGTCCAGGATTTTGACGTCGCCGCGTTCGGTGATCGCGACGTTGGAAGGCTTGATGTCGCGATGCACTATCTTCAACCTGTGCGCTTCAACGAGACCTTCTGCGACGCCTTCGACGATTTCGAGCAGGGAGTCAAGCGTTAAGTTGTTGCTGCCGCTCAGCAGTTCGCTCAGCGTCCGCCCCCTGACCAGCTCCATAGCGATATAGGGCTGCCCCTCCGGCGTCTCCCCGTACTCGTAAACGGTGGCGATGCGCGGGTGGCTCACGGATGAGAGTGTGCGCGCCTCGCGCAGCATGCGCGCACGCAGTTGCGGATAGTCGGGCCTATCCGTCAACACCTTGAAGGCTACTTCTCTTCCCAGTTGCAAATCTTCGGCAATGTAAACGACGCTCATCGCGCCCTGACCGAGTTTGCTGAGAATTCGGTAGTGTGAGATGGTCCGTCCGATCATGTATCGGTTTCCAGTACCTCAGGCTGACGGCGGAAGGCGACGGCCGCGCCGGAAGAGACAACTTCGGCAAGCTATAACCTTGATGCGGGTTATTCTGCATCAAGGGTATGGCAATATCAACCGAGCCGTCCTTGAGAAAGCTGTGCCAGAGCCTGTGCCATTTCTGTTACCCCAGCCGGATGCCTTCTGCGCTGCTGCCGCGATTAGCAGAACTGCTAGTAAAGTAGCGAAACCGCTATAAATCTCCCGCCCCTCTTCATCGCCCGCCCTGCTTCAATATCGCCTAAAACAAGGATTTTAGGACCAGACCGGATTGTGCCAACGCGATGGCGAGATGCGGCATACGAGTAGCAAGTCGTTGACCGTCTACTTCATGTTGAAAAGGAGTTACATCATGCCCCGCAAAGCAACCAAGAATTTAGTGATGAGCGAAAAGCCCGCCCGTTTCTCTCGTTATCTCCAGACGCTGCCGCTCAACGTTTACGTTCGAGCCCTGGTGATTGCGCTCTTCGTCCTGGCAGCCCTTCCGCTGACGCCGCTCCGGGCACAGACCAATCCCACAACACCGGCTAATCTGCCCGAGGCATTGGCCGGGCAGGACTATAGCTTTACCTTCAACCCCAGCGGAGGCACGCCGCCCCTGACGTGGCGCATCGTCTCTGGCAGTCTCCCTGAAGGTATCAGTCTGGAAAGCACCTCAGGAAGGCTTCACGGCACTACAACCGCCGCCAAAGCTGAGCCTTATATTTTCACAGTAGAGGTCACGGACTCAGCTACCCCGAACCGGCAGAAGTTCCTCAAGCAGTTCGCGCTGTTCGTTCGCCAAAGTAGCCAGAACCCCCTCTCGATTGCGGACCCATCGGCGGGTGCCAACCCTGACAACGCCGTTGAAGATGAACAGATTAGCTGCAATGGCATCAATGACATCATGGAAGTTGAGTCGAACTCCGATACTATCTCTATCGCGGTTCGGAATACCTATACCTATAAGAAGGAAAACGAGGTATTTAACCTTAACGACAAAAAAGAGCCGATACCAAAAGTCAACGAGCTCATCGCCGAAACTATCGGGCAATGCTACCTGGCGAGCAAGCAGACCAAGAATCAGGCCAAGAGTAACGATGATCCCCCTAAATACAAGTGGGAGCACGACGATTACATCGTCATCCACGTCATAAAGTGGCCAGAGATGGACCCGTCGGCGCGGCCCGGAAATCCGGCGAAGTATGAGGCTGAGAAGGAAAAGTGGTTCCTCTATCGCAATCTTGACAAGACCGGAGATAAACCGAATTTTGTATTGCAGGAAGGGACACGAATCTATGGACATGAGCGGGTCGCGGTTCTGGTTGTCCATCTGACCGCGCGCGACGGGTGGGACATTAAGTATACAGTTGACGTTAAGACGAAGACTCCCGCCCCTGTTCAGAACGCTCTCACCCTGGCTAGTATCATCTTGGGAGGAGACAATAAAGCTTCCGGCCTAAACAGAACAGATCGTCCCTCTTATTGGGGAGGCAAGTTGTTACTCATTAAAGACCTCCCGGCGGACATCGCCGTTGCGAGCAACATCATTTTTCTGCCTCCAGCGAATATTCAAGCGGGGATGGCAGCGCAAGGCGAGGAAGTCCAACAAACTCAGCAGCCGAAGCAGTACTCGAAGACTTTTGACAACGAGGGGCGCTATCACTGGGACGTGAGCGTCGGGCTCCCTGTCAAGGGGTTCAAAGAGGTCAAGTACGACGCCGAGAACGGCCAGGTGACTGCCAGAGAGGTCAACCGGCAGAACGCTTATGGCTTCCTCAACATCTTTTTGAATCCAAATGGGGTCGATACGAAAGGCTACGAGCACTCCTATAAGGAGTTCTACAAGACTACGCATCTTGTGGTCGGTGTTCCCATCTCCGGCAAGCCGCTCGACCGTCCAATGGTCGGACTGGGCTTTGGTTTCTACAAACCCAGCTTCAAATTCAACCTCTTCGGGGGCGCAGTCTTCAACCGCGTCAGGGAGCCGCGCACGCTGGCTACCGGCGAGGCCGCAACGCCCGCGGACCTGGAGGGCGACCTGGTAACGCGCCGGGTGACGAAGTTCATTTTCGGCTTCAACATCCCCGTCAAGCAGTTTGCGGATGCGCTAAAGCCGAAGAAGTAACAACACAGGAGACGCGTCCGAGGGGTGCGCGCGCTACGCACCCCTCGGACGCGGCAGAGATGTTAGAGCTTTGTGGGTGAGTGCCCTGCTCAAAACTCGGCTCAAAGCTTTCGACACCGGAA
>DATEMM010000483.1:0-8855 GCA_035275605.1 Pyrinomonadaceae bacterium | reverse complement strand
CGACCCCTTCAGGGTCGGAATCTATTTGACATATCTAACCAGGGGCGTTGCCCCTGGCTATCATATTTGACCCCTTCGGGGTCTAAAACCCTTTCTAACGAGATTCGAGGGGCGGCGCGCTACGCAATTGACCCTGGCTATTATATTCGACCCCTTCGGGGTCAAAGACACGTTGTCTGAATGGCAAACTTCCGCAGTCTGGCTCATCCCTTCAACAGCGGCTGAGCTTCGTCCGCCCGCACGTAAGTCGGGAGCTGGCGGTGCGTGCTCATCATGAAGGCAGTGGAGCTGGCCCGCAGGGCGTTGCCGTGCGTGGCGGCGAGGCGTGCTAGACGGCTAAAGAGCGAGTCGCCGTAGAAGTAGCCGTCGCGCAAACTCAGCAGCACGTCCGCCGTGTGGCCCACACGCGGCGCGTGCAGCGAAGAGAAGAGATTCGCCAGGGCATCCGGATAGATGTGCGAAGCCGTCAAGGCGTACCACGCGCTGTCAGCGGCGTAACCCGCCTGGTCTATCAGCCCCTCGCTTCTGAGCCCGTTGATGACGGAGGCCAGATGGAGCGGGTCGCCCGTAATCTGCTCGTAGCGGAATGATGTCCCGCCGTCCGCGCGGCGATGTATGCGCGCCGTGCCTCTACTTCCCTTCACCATCACGCACGCGTCGCCGTCGCGGTGGACGGAGAAGTCCACCCCTTCCAGGTCAACCAGGGAATCCGCGACCTCGGCCGCGGCCTCTTCGTCCACGGTGTAGAGCGCGGCGTAGCTGCACAGGCCAAACGCCGGCACGGAGATGCCGCGGCGGTCCCCTTCGCGCAAATTGTCCGTCACCGTGTAGCCGTTCTTGCGCAGGTGCGTTTGCAGATTGATGCGCTTGTTCTCCTCCAGGTTCATCCCGTGGTCGGAAAAGAGCACGATCTCCGTCTCGTCGCCACAATAGCCGTGAATGCTTTTTAGAATCTTGTCCAGGGAGGCGAGCGCGACCGTCAGACGGCGCGGGCCCCGTATGTGCATCAGGCCGTCCGTTCCCTTGAGGAAGGCGAAGAAGTCGCGTGTCTGCGGGGCGCGGCGGAAGCGTTCGTGGAAACGCTTCATGTCCGCGCGCCAGATGGTTTCGGGCGCAACGTAGACCAGGAACTCGAAGGGGAGCGGCTCCTGATAGTCCAACTCGTCCATGTAAGACGAAGGGGATTTGTCGGGCGTGCGCCAGCCTATGTACTTGCGCACGCCGCCGCGAAGCTCCCTCGCCCCGCGGTCGAAGTAGAGGCTCTCGTAGCCGAGCGGCGCGGTCGCGCCGAGCATTCTGGAGAGCGCGACGTTGGTCATCGTCGGGAAGGGCGAGAGCAGGCGCGCAGGCTCCGAGAAGATGTCGAACATCCCCTTACCCTTCGCAGCCTTCAAGACCTCGTAAGGCACGCCGTCCAGACACAACAGCAGGCGGCGCGGCCTCGTCTCCCCTGCCCGCTCAATCGAGTGCTTCCCGTTAGTGCTCATTCCGTAACGCTCTTTCCGTTGTTCTTCAACTTGTAAGGCTCTTTCAACCCCTGCCTGGCCCCGCTGTGCGCGCCCGAGACGTCCGGGCGCGAGAGGACGGCGCGATATTGTGCCAGCGCTTCGTTGCGCTTTCCCGCCAGGTCGAAGGCGCGCGCCGCCTGTAAATGTGCCAGCGTCGCGAGCCCCGCCTCCGCGCCCGCGACTCCCGTGGCGGCGACGAACTCCCTGGCCGCGTTGTCGGGCTGCCCGGCATTCAGCAGGGCCTCGCCGTAGCGAAAATGCACCAGGTCGAGCGAGCGCGAGGCAGACTCCCTCGCGGCGCGGTCGCGCACAAGCGAATCGAAGATCATTAGCGCTTCCTGTTCAGCCTTCGCCGCCTCCGCCTGACGCCCAGCCTCGCGCTCCATCGCGGTGATGGAGACGAGGGCGTCCGCGGCTTCGAGCTTGAAGAGATAGTTGCGCGGGTATTTTGCCCCGAGTTCCCGCGAGACGGCCAGCGCTTCCTCGTAACGCTTCTCGCGCTTGAAGAGCACGATCAGCAGCGCGCGCGCGTCATCGCGTGACCACTTCCCTTCGTTCACCACGCGCTGGAGGGTGTTGAGGCCGCGCTTTTTCGAGCCGCGCGTCCCGACCATGCTGGCCAGCAGCTTGACCGGCCCCGGCAGACTGCCGACCACGTAATCGTAGAGCCCTATGGTCAGCTCCGCGTCGTGAAAGTTCGGGTCGAGCTTGAGGACCTCCCGGTGGCGCTCGACGCTGTTTGACCCGTCGCTCAAGGCCGACATGAAGCTGCGCTGGACGGCCGTGCTGAAAGCGGCCTTCAAACCCTCGGTCGCGCCCAGAAAATAGAGGGCCTCCGTGTCTTTCGGGTCGCGCCTGAGTCGCGCGCGGGCCAACTGCGTGGCCGTCCTGGTCAGGTCGCGAAACTGCTCGACCATGCGCGGGTCCGGCTTGTCCTCCTTCTCCTCGTAGAAGGATTCGGTGTTGTAGAGCGAGGATTGCAGGCGGCGCGATTCGTTCAAGGTCTGCGCCCAGAGCGTGGCGGCCAGGAACTGCGGCCCGGCCGGATGGTCCGGGAAGAGCCGCACGATCTCCCTGAAATTTTTCCGCGCGGTCTCGTAATCCAGGTTATAGAGCGCCTCGAACCCGGCGACGCGCAACTCGTCCAGGCGTGCCCTCTCGGCGCTGTCCGTTTCCTTAGAGGCGGGGGTCTTTTCATTCACCGGCGATGGCTGCGCATTAACGCCTGGTACGCTAAGCAGAAAAGCGATCAGCAAGCCGCCGATGAATTTTACTCTCAACTGCATTCTCGAATTCTCCTTCGCCCGCGCGACTCTTCACAGAGATTCACGAGGGCGCTACTTCTCCGTCTTACTCTCGACCTTCACGTTCGCGCGAAGTTGGGTGAAGCGTTCGACAACGCGCGAGGTCATCAGTTGTGCCCCGTCCCCCCCGCCCCACGCGTAGACTTTCCCAGTGGTAATCACTACTCCTGTGCGCTGGTGCTTGATCGTGAAATTGAACTCCCAGGTCAGCGGCACGTGCTCTATCAACAGAACCAGGTCAGCGACCTCGCGCTCGTCAACGAACGAGAGACCCCAGTCAGCGAACTCGCGCCTTTTGCGCAGCTCGTTGAGCAGTTGAACCGATTTGAAGAGGTTGCTGTAAGAGGTGATGTAGAGGGTGCGCGCGCCCGCCAGAAGTTTGGCCGGGTCTGTCTCGCGCACGACGACTGAGCCTGGGCCGGCTGGCCGAAGCGGCGTGGTCGGGCGCTGCGGCACGGCGACCTGCGGCATAGGCTCAAGCGGCGTCGTGGAGGATTGCGGGACTGCAATCGCCCTGTTCAGAGTTTGCTGTCCCGGCGCGAGCACCAGCGCGGAGGTGCCCGGCTGCGCGGCCGGAACTGAGCGCACCAATCCGACGACGTTGTGGAGCGGGACGGCATAGTTTTGCGTCTCGGCCTGCGGGAGCGGCGCGACGAGGCCGAGAGCGCGCCCGTAATTGTCCACGAGCACGCCGCCCATTGCCTCGGCCATAACCGGCGCGGTGAACTTCAGCACGCGAAAGCCTGTGCCAGCGCCCGGAATCTCATCGGCCAGGGTGATGGAACTCAACACACCGCCAGCCTCTGCCATGATTTGGCCGCCAGCGCCGTGCACCGCGCGCACGTTCGCGCCGACGATGGACTCGTCCGTCACCCCGACGATGACGAAAGGCGTGCCCGTCGCGTAAATCCGCAGCACCGCGACGTTGCGGCGCGGATCGGAAGCCACTAACTCGGCCCCGTCATAAATCTTGCCATTTGCCAGTCTGACCTGTATCTCGCGCGCGCCCTGCACCAGATTCAAAGCCGTCAGCAAGACGCCGTCGCCGCGAACGAAAACGCCTGAGCCGACCGCCTCAAAGCGGCCCGCGCCGTCTCGCACAAGAATGGTTACGACTGCCTGCGCGACCCTTCGACCAACTTCCTCCCGTGCGTAGTTTGGCACAACGCTTTGCGCCGCCGCCGAAAGGGTCGCCAGGGCAAAGGCCAGCAACACCCCTGTGATCGTCTTTCTCATAATTAACTTCTGCACCGCTCTCTTAAAAAAAGCCTCAGCCGCCGTAACTCTCCAGGTACTTCACGCCCGCGCCAGTGTTGAAGAGGACGACGCGCTCACTTTCAGTAACCTTCCCGGCGGCGATTAACTTACGCAGCGCGGGGAGGCAGGCCGCGCCTTCCGGCGCGCAGAACAAGCCTTCGCTCGCGCCTATCTCGCGTGTCGCCGCGATCAACTCTTCATCAGTTACGCTCACGGCCGCTCCGCCGGATGCCCTCAGCGCGTCAAGAATTAGAAAGTCGCCAACCGCGCGCGGCACGCGGAGGCCCGAGGCCACCGTGGCCGCGTTCTGAAACTCGTCCGCGAACCGCTTCCCTTCCTCGAACGCGCGCACGATGGGGGCACAGCCCGCGGCCTGGACGCTGACCATGCGCGGTCGCTTCTCCCCAATCCATCCCATCGCTTGCATCTCGTCAAAAGCCTTCCACATGCCGATGAGCCCTGTCCCGCCGCCCGTCGGATAGATGATGACGTCCGGCAACTCCCAATCGAGCTGTTCGGCCAGCTCGTACCCCAGGGTCTTCTTGCCCTCGACGCGGTAGGGCTCCTTCAAGGTCGAAACGTCGAACCAACCTTCCACTTCCTTGCGGCGGGCGACCTCCGCCCCACAGTCCGTGATGAGGCCGTCTATCAAAGTCACGTGCGCGCCCGTCTGCTCGCACTCGATGATGTTGGCGCGCGGCGTGTCCCGTGGCATGAAGATGTGCGCTTCTAGGCCGGCCCGCGCGGCGTAAGCGCTGAGCGCGCCGGCGGCGTTTCCGGCTGAGGGGACGGCCAGGGGCCCAGCGCCCAACTCCTTCGCCATCGAAACGGCCGCCGCCATCCCGCGCGCCTTGAAACTCTGCGTAGGGTTCTGCGACTCGTCTTTGATGAAAAGGTCGCCCACGCCGACCCTCGCGGCCAGCCGCGGCGCGGGCAGCAGGGGCGTCCAGCCTTCACCGAGCGTGACGATGTTCTCCTCGCGCTCGATTGGCAGCACCTCGCGGTAGCGCCAGAGGTTCGATGGCCTCCCGATTAAAGATTCTTTTGTCAAAGTCCGCGCCGCGCGTTCCAGGTCGTAGCGCACGAGCAGGGGTTTGCCGCACTCCGTGCAGAGGTTGTGCAAGCGTCGTGCCTCGTGTTGGCGTCCGCACGCGCCGCATTCAAGAGCAGTCACATTCATCTGTTTTGGCCGTCCTTTTGAGATTTGGGCTATCTTAGCAGAAGAGTAAAGGCTAAGGGCCGCAGCCTATTTCCCCGCCAGGTGGAGCAATCATCCGGCACCTACAGGCCCGTGTGCCGCTTTTGCCTTTTACGGGGGCTTCGTTTACTCTCTCCGTTACTCTTTACTTATGCCGATACGACTTCTCGCCCTGGACATGGACGGGACGCTGCTCAATTCGCATGGCGAGTTGTCTGAGCGCAATCTGCGGGCGGTAATGAACGCGCGCGCGGCGGGGGCGCGGGTGGCGCTCGTGACCGGGCGCCGCTTTCGTGACGCGCGCCCGCTGGCGCTGGAGCTGGGCCTGGATGTGCCGGTCATTTCGCACAACGGCGCGCTCACCAAGCACGCGCGCACGCTCGAAACCGTGGCCGTGCGGTTGCTCCCGCTGGAAGCTGCGCGCGAAGTCCTGCGCGTCGCCCGCGAGAACGAGGCGGACCCGCTCGTCAGCGACGATGCCGAAGGGGCCGGCGTGCTCGTTTACGACCACGCGAGCGACGACAACCAGGCGCTGGCGAAATACATTGCCTGGTCGCGCAGGATTCACGGCGAAGAGGCGGCGGAGGCCGTCAGTCAGGTTCCATCGCTGGACGAGTACCTGGATCACGCGCCCGTGCACATCACCTTCTCCGGCACAGTCGCGCGGATTAAGCACCTGGGTGAGAGACTGTCGGAGGAGTTGGGCGCGAGCGTTAAACTTCTGAGCACGATCTACCCGAGGCCGGACTTCGCGCTTTTGGACGTGCTGCACCCCGAAGCCTCGAAGGGTGAAGGCTGCGAGGCCGCTGCGCGCGAGTTGGGGCTCGGGCGCGAAGAGGTGATGGCCATCGGGGACAATTTCAACGACCTGGAGATGCTGCAATACGCTGGCACAAGCGTTGTGATGGGTAACGCCGAAGCCTCTTTGCGCGCGCTCCTCGAAGCTCAATCAAACTGTTACGCGACGGCCACCAACGACGAAGACGGCGTGGCCCTCGCAATCGAACGATTCATCTTAAGTCCGGAGTCTTAGAGTCTGAAGTCCGGAGTCGGAAGACAAAGAATTTTTTGACGAGTTGACTCCAGACTCCCAAACTCCAGACTCAAGACTTCTTTTAAGGAGCACCTATGGCAAATCACATCGCAGTCATCAAGACGAACAAGGGGACAATTCGCTTCGAGCTGTTGGAAGCGGACGCGCCGAAGACGACCGAGAATTTCCGCCTGCTGGCCGAGCGCGGCTACTACGACGGCGTCATCTTCCACCGCGTCATCAAGGGGTTCATGATTCAGGGCGGCGACCCGCTCGGGATGGGCTACGGCGGCGAGTCCGCGTGGGGCGGGAAGTTCAAGGACGAGATTGACCGCTCGTCCCAGCTTTACCAGGGAGCCTACAAGGCTGGCACAGTCGCGATGGCCAATTCCGGGCCGAACACCAACGGCTCGCAGTTCTTCATCATGCACACGGACTACCCGCTGCCCCCGAGCTACACAAAGTTCGGGCAGGTCATCGAAGGCCAGGACATAGTGGACGCCATCGCCACGACCCAGACCGACCGCAACGACAAGCCCACCTCGCCCGTGACGATGGAGAAAGTCACGATAGAGGAAGGATAAAAAAAGTGATGAATACTTAGTAGGTTGAGTTCTACGTCAGGAAGATCATTCAACAGCCCCGTCAGGGGCGGAAGAGAATAGCCCAGGGCTTTAGCCCTGGGTCAAGTTGCAGGAATAAGAGTAGAGCCCCGGAGGGGCGACTGATGATTGCAAAGTCAGTCGCCCCTCCGGGGCTCTAACAATTATTGGGCATGATACCCAGGGCTCAAGCCCTGGGCTATTATCCGTCACCCCTAACGGGGCTCTTAACTGCTCACTGCTCACTCATTACTCATCACTATTCTTACATTGTGATTGATTGGGCCGTGGCCGTGGCCTAGCCCTGGCGCGTGGCGTATGGCCGAGGCGACGAAGCGCTTGGCGGTCTCGATTGCTTTTTCCAGAATCAGTCCGTGACCGAGGCAGGCGGCAATCGCGGCGGAGAGCGTGCAGCCCGTCCCGTGCGTGGATGTCGTTTCAATCCATTCTCCACGGAACAGCGTCACGCGCCCCTCCATGTCGAGCAGGTCAAGCGCGTTCGGGGCATTTCCCACCTCTGGTTCGCCCTTGCCCGCAATCCGCAATCCGCAATCCGCATTTTTCAAGTGTCCGCCTTTGACGAGCACTGCGCGCGCTCCCATCTCGCGCATGGCGCGGGCGGCGCGGGCCATGCCCTCTTCGTCTTCTATCCGTAGGCCCGTGATGCGCTCGGCCTCTGGAATGTTCGGCGTCAAGACCTGTGCCAGCGGCATCAACTCCTGTACCAGGGCGTGGAGGGCTTCGTCGTCGATCAGGTCATAGCCCGAGGTCGAACGCACGACCGGGTCAACGACGGGCGCGGGCAGGCTCGTCTCCCGAAACAGGCGCGCGACCTCCGCGATCACTTCGCGCGTCGGCAGCATCCCGGTCTTGGCACATGCGACCGTGAAGTCTTCCGTGACCGGCAAGACCTGAGCGCGCACGGCCTCGGCCGTCTGGTGCACAGCGCCGAAGACGCCGGTCGTGTTCTGAAAGGTGAGCGACGTGACGGCGGCCGTGGCGAAGCAGTCGAACGCAGTGAAGGTCTTGACGTCGGCGATGACGCCCGCGCCGCCGGACGGATCGAACCCGGCGATGGTCAGGGCGACGGGCGGAGCTTTTGCTTTCAGGGCTGCCAACTGCTGATTACCCCACTCGCTTGACCAATCCGTCCGGCGTCGTAAAGACAAATCTTTTAACCAGAGGGTGTGACATGAGTTGGCTCAGGTTCTGCTCCATGTTGGAGAGCTCAATCGGATTGATGCCGACGTCTGTCCTGACGGGGAGCGCCAGATACGGAGCTTCCAAGTCGCCCAGCAACCTGTCCACCGCCCGGCCCATCACCCACGGGTTGGTGTTGAGCGTCAGTAAGAACTCCTCGTCCCAATCCCCCTGGGCGAAGTGTATCTCCTTCGGGCTTCCACTCAACTCGAAATCGCTGCCAGCGACTTTCACTCTCACCGAATGCGGCTCCCCGTCCTTCAGTCGGTTGGGTATGTGAATGCAGAAGGCGTGCCTGCCGTCGCCCTTGCCGGCGGCGGAAAGGTCCGGCCTCAGGCAGGAAGCGGGGATGGTGGCGACCAGCATCTCGTCTGCATAGATTTCTACTTCTATAGGTTCGTTCGGCCGGGTCGCGTCATAAGCCCAGCCCCAGATCATCTGCGGGTCAACCCTGTCCAGGTGGCCCTCGTAAACCGAAGACGCGTCGAGCGGCGCGGAACCGGCTGGCCGCCGCGCCGACGCCCCGTTCCCGGAGCTTGAATCCATCTTCCCATTGTCGCCATTTGCCGGCTCCAATTCCCAATCCAGCCGCGCAGTGCTCTGGGGTATCATCCACAGCTTTCGCCTGCGCCAGGCGGCGCGCTTTCTGAAATCGTCCTTCGAGGGACGGTACGGCCGCCTGGGGGCGCTCGTGTAATCCGGGAAGGAGCCCGTGAAGGAATACGGCATGAAGAAATTTTTCTGCCCCGGCTC
>DATEMM010000482.1:0-6205 GCA_035275605.1 Pyrinomonadaceae bacterium | reverse complement strand
GGCGCGAGTCTGCCGAAAGCAGAAGATGAGCGCGTGGACGTAATCACCGAAGAGGTGGTTGTCGAACCGCTCGACAATGAAGCCGCAAGGCGGCTCAGGCAGCGGCACATCATCATCGGCGGGGCAACTGTGCTGGCGCTGCTCCTGCTCATCATCTGGCTCTTGTGGCCGTCGAAGAAAACGGAAGTGGCGACAGAAGAGGCCAACGTCGTGGTCAGCGTTCGCGTGGCGAAAGCCTTGCGGCAACCTATCGCGGCTGAAGTCTCTTCGTTGGGTACGATTTTCCCGCGCGAGCAGGCGACGGTGAGCCCCAAGATCAACGCGCAGATTAAACAGATGGGGCTGCTCAAGAACAGGATAGTGCGTGCGGGCCAGGTCGTCGCCGTGCTCGAATCGCGCGACCTTCAGGCACAACGCGCCGAAGCCCTCGCCGCTGTGCGCGAAGCGCAGCTCAACATCAGGAGCGTGAGCGGTGGTGCTAACCCGCAAGCCACAGCACAGGCGGAGAAAGACCTACGCGACGCACGCGCTAATCTGGACAATGCGCGCTCTCTTTATGAGCGTCGCCTCACGCTTTATAAACTCGGCGGCATCGCCTTGAAAGATGTCGAGGCGGCGCAGCTCGCCTTGAAGCAGGCCGAGAATAGTCTGCGCCTCGCCGAGCGCACAGCCCAGTTACGCACCAGTACCATCAACCCGACCGACCGCGCTCTCGCAGAATCGCGCGCCACACAGGCTCAAGACCGCCTCGCCAATCTCGATGCGCAACTCAGCTACGCGACTATCCGTGCGCCCATCACAGGCGTCGTCACAGACCAGTTTCAATTCGAGGGCGAGTTCGCCGCTTCTGGGGCCAAGCTCCTGACCGTCTCGGACATCAGCGAGGTCATCGTTAAAGCGCAGTTTGCTGACACGGTGGTCGCGAATCTAAAAGTAGGCGATCCCGTGACGGTGATTCCCACAGATCATTCCAGTAAACAGATGAAAGGACAGGTGTCCCTCGTCAGTCGTTCGAGCGACCCCTTGAATCGCACCGTAGAGGTCTGGGTCAATCTGGGAAACGGCGCTGGACTTTTGCGAGCGGGTGGGGCGGCACAGGTCGTCGTCTCAACGAACCAGACGGGCGATGCGATTGTTGTCCCTGCGTCGGCGGTCACGCTGGAAGCGAGCAACGCGGACGCAGGCACAGTGATGGTCGTTGATGCGGGCAACGTCGCGCACGAAAGGAAAGTGACGGTCGGCATCCGCACAGGCGAGTTGGTTCAGATTACCTCCGGCTTGCAGGAAGGCGAGACGGTCGTCATCGAAGGCAATTATGCTCTGCCGGACGAAACGAAGGTCGAGATAGCTGAAGACAAGCCGGAAGGCGAAGAGGGCGCAGAAGGCGCAGAAGGCGAAGAGGGAGCGGGCGGCAAAACAGGTACAGACAGCAATGCCAACACGCCCGCGACGGGAGAGAAGCCTTGAATCTCGCGCGCATCGTTTCACGCCAATCACGCGCGATAGTGGTGCTCGTCCTGCTGCTCTGCGCGGCTGGACTCTATGCCGCTTGGCAACTGCCGACGGCCATTTTCCCGCAGACTGATTTCCCGCGCATCGTCATCGTCGTGGATAACGGCGTCGTGCCCGCTCCGCAGATGCTTGTCTCCGTCACGCGTCCCATAGAGGAAGCGATGAACGGGATTCCCGGCATCGTGCGGATTAAGTCCACGACGGCGCGCGGCGCAACCGATGTCAGCCTTTTCTTCGATTGGAATGTGGACATTCTGCAATCGCTGCAACTCGTGCAAGCGCGGCTCTCGCAGTTGTCTTCTAACTTGCCGCCAACCGCCTCGATTCGCAACGTTGACCGGCTCACTTTCGCAGTCTTTCCCGTCACGGGCTACAGCCTTGTTTCGGACACACGCGATTCTTCCAGCCTGCGTGACCTTGCCACCTACACTATCAAGCCACGTCTGGCGCGTCTCTCCGGCGTGGCCGATGTCTCTGTGGATGGCGGCCAGTTGCGCGAATACCATGTGACGATTGATGCTGCGCGCCTTGCGGCGCATGGCGTCTCCATTCAGCAGGTCGCGGATGCCGTTCGCAACGCCAACATCGTCGCCAGCCCTGGCCTCATCGAAGAGAATCACAGGCTCGAACTCACCCTCGTCAGCGCGCAGGCCACCGCTCCCGACCAACTCAACTCAATCGTCGTCGCCACCGTTAATAACGCGCCCGTGACGGTGGCCGACGTTGCTGTAGTTGGCGCAGGGGTTGAGCCGAATTACACCATCGTCACGGCGGACGGCCATCCGGCGGTCTTGCTCAACATCAGGCGACAACCCAACGCCAACACCGTCACCGTCACAGATGAGGTGAAGGCAGAACTGGCCGCGCTCCGCCCGCAGCTTCCAAAGGATGTCAAGGTCGCGCCCTTTTACGATCAATCGCTGCTCGTGCGCGAATCCATGAAATCCGTGAGAGATGCAATCCTCATCGGCCTGCTTTTGTCTGTCGCTATTCTCTACGCTTTCCTGCGCAACTGGGGAACGACCTTCGTTGCCATTCTGGTTATTCCGGTCACTGTGCTGGCAACGTTTCTGGTGATGTGGCTCGTCGGCCTCTCTTTCGACCTGATGACGCTGGGCGGTGTGGCGGCGGCCATCGGCCTCGTCATAGACGATGCGATTGTGGTCGTCGAAAACATCTACACACACCTGGCGCGCGGGCAGGGCAGGCGCGAGGCGGTACAGCGCGCCATCTCTGAAATCACCGTGCCAATTATCGGCTCGACCGTGACGCCGGTCGTCGTCTTCCTGCCGCTCACCCTTTTGACGGGTGTGACGGGCGTCTTCTTTCGCTCGCTGGCACTGACACTGGCGGTCGCGCTCCTGACTTCGCTCGTGCTCGCCCTGACTTTTACGCCCGTGCTCGCAGAACGCTTTGTTCGGGTCAAGCGGAAGAAAGGAGAAATCGAGATAGAGACTGCGCCTTCCACTATAAAGATGGAAGATGATTCATGGGTTGAAGAGGAAAGCGTTGAGGATGAAGAAGAGGAAAAGAGCGGCCCCTTTCTTGGCGCAATCATCAGAAGATACGAGTGGGTGCTCGGTCATGCCTTAAACAACCGCTGGCTCGTCATCGCGCTGGCGGGCGTTGTGCTCATCTTTTCTTATCTTCTCTACAGTCGTCTCGGCTCGGAATTCCTGCCCGCTTTTGACGAAGGCGCGTTCGTCCTCGACTACACAGCGCCGCCCGGCACTTCGCTGGCCGAGACGGACAGGATGCTGCTGCACATCGAAGAGATGTTGAAGGAGACGCCGGAAGTCGAGAGCTATTCGCGCCGCACGGGGTTGCAACTCGGCCTCGCCATCACAGAGCCGAACACGGGGGATTTCCTGGTCAAGCTGAAGGGCAGCCGCTCGCGCTCGACCGAGGAAGTGATGGATGACCTGCGTGAACAGGTAGAATCAACTGAGCCTGCGCTGGAAATAGAGTTCGTCGGCATCCTCGCGGATTTAATCGGAGACCTGACGAGTTCGCCCTCACCGATTGAAATCCGGCTGTTCAGCGAGGACGCCAAAGCCTTAGAGCAAAACGCGACGGCTGTCGAAGAATCAATTAAGAAAGTCCCTGGCGTGGTGGATACCTTCAACGGCATCGTGGTCAGCGGACCGGCCATTACTTTCAAGATTGACCCTCAACGCGCGGCACGCTTCGGCGTTACAGCCACGGATGTAGCGAACACTGTGACGACCGCGATGACGGGAGACGCAGCCTCATCAATCCTTCAGCAAGGCCGCCTGATTACGGTTCGCGTGGTGCTGCCCGCTTCGGCTCGCCAATCCCTGGACACGCTGCGCGGCCTGTTGATTAACTCACCAGTTACGAATGCGCCATTTCGTCTCGATCAAGTGGCCGATATTGAATACGATCAGGGACAGACCGAAATCGAGCGCGACGGCCTGCGGCAATCCGTTGCGGTGACGGCGCGGCTGTCGGGGAGCGATTTGGGCACGGCCATCAACTCCATCAAAGCTCAGCTTCCAAAAGATGTGAAGTTCCCGCCGGGAATGACTTACGAATTCGGCGGTCTTTATCAAGAGCAACAATCCAGCTTTCGTGAGCTTTTGATGGCGCTCGTGCTGGCAATTGCGTTGGTCTTTGTCGTGCTGCTCGTAGAGTTTCACTCCTTCGCGCACCCTATTGCGATTGTCGCGGGCGCGGTGCTGGCCCTGAGCGGCGTGCTGGCCGGGCTGTTCATCACCAACTCGACAATCAACGTCGTCTCGATGATGGGGATGATTATGGTGGTGGGCATCGTAGCCAAAAACGGCATCCTGATGCTCGATGCGGTTGAAGATCATCTAGAAGCGGGCGACACGTTGCGTGAAGCGCTGCTGCGCTCCGGACGACGACGCTTCCGCCCCGTTCTGATGACTTCCTTAGCGGCGATCCTCGGGATGCTGCCGCTCGCTCTTGCGCTCGGCGCTGGAGCGGAGCTGTTGCAACCGCTCGCCATCGCCGTGATTGGCGGCCTCGCCGTCGCTCTTCTATTCTCACTCGTCATCACGCCGACCGTTTACGCGATGCTGAGACGCGGCGAGATACACCGTTGACGAAATCTGCCCGGCACTCGCGTGTTCCAAATGTTCGCGCGATGCTTGCCAGAATCTCTCAGCATCTGGACAAGTGGTTGTTGCTCAGCCTCGCCGGGGCACTCGGGGCGCTCTTCTTTTTTGCCTGGTTAGCCGAAGAGATGCTGGAAGGTGAAACTAAAGCCTTTGACGAGTTAGTGCGCGCGTTCGTCAACAGCCATGCGTCGCCCCTTCTCACTACAATTATGCGGCTAGTGACAGAGCTTGGTTCTGTCCTGTGGCTGACCGTGTTGGGAGTCTGTGTTGTGGGCGCATTCATTCTGGCAAGATGGTGGCGAGACGTTGCCCGTTTTCTGATAACAATGGCGGGAGCGATTACACTCAATATCACTCTCAAGCTGAGTTTCGCGCGCGCACGCCCGGAAACATTTTTCGAGACGCCTGTGCCCGCCTCGTACAGTTTCCCGAGCGGCCACGCCCTGCTATCGCTCTGTTTTTACGGCGCAGTCGCTGTCATCATCGTTTCTCGCTTGCAGAGCCGCGCTGCCCTCTTTCTCATTTGGACGTTTGCGGCGCTGCTCGTCGCGCTCATCGGCTACTCGCGCATCTATCTGGGCGTTCATTACCCGACCGATGTGCTCGCCAGCTATGCTGTAGGATTGGCCTGGGTTTCGATAGTGTTCTTTGCGGATCACCTGCACCTGCGGCGGCGAGCCACTACAAATCATGCGCTGTAAAGTGCGGGAGAAGGGGATAAACCCTTAAAAATTCCACACGAGCGCCAATCCATAGGAGCGCGAAGCGCGACTAAATAAAGGGGACGTAACCGGGATTAGCTTTGAGTGATTCTCTGCATGCTTTGTCTCGCCTTCAACTGCATCCAGCGACGGGTCATGATGTGTTCGATAAACATAACGACCAATCCCGTAGCCGATGGCGCTGCCGACGAGCACATCGCTGAGGAAATGATTGCGCCCTGTGTAGCGCGAAAGACTCACCACGGTGGCGAGTCCATACGCGCCGAAGCGCACGAGCGGTCGGTGCTGCCCATACTCGTAGGCGATCACCGTCGCCATTGACCATGCGTTGACCGCGTGGCCAGAAGGAAATGATCTGCCCCCATCAAAAAATTCTCCGCTGGCATCGTCTACGCGCGGGCGTGGGCGTTGTGAGGCGAGTTTGAGAGCGTTGGAGACTATTTCACCATTAATGAGAGCTTCCGCTCCAAGCAAGCCGGTTTCGCGCGCACGCGCGTTCTTCGTTGCTCGGCCCACCAGATAAAACGTCGCGGCGACTGCGCCCGTGGTGTAAAGGGCTCCTCCCTGGCTAATGTCCCTGCTGATTCTCAGGCGGGGTTGACTATCATTGTCATCGTCAAGCGCACCCGCTGTCTTTCTATCGGTTGCGACCAAGGCTGCTGCCGAGAGACCGAACGGGATAATCCATTTGGCGTCGTCGCGTCTGACATGAAATGGGGAAGTCCAGATAGCACGCTGATCTCTCAGCATATTTCTGAAAAAGCGGCTCTCAAGTGACGGCGTGGGTTTTGTCTGCGGTGTAGGCGAGGGTTGAGGCGCGCCGCCCCTGGGATTTTGCGCGAAGGCGTTCGCCGAAGTGAGAGTCAT
>DATEMM010000481.1:0-4671 GCA_035275605.1 Pyrinomonadaceae bacterium | reverse complement strand
ACTCGCGGCGGGTGCCTGCTCCGGAAATGGAATCCTGCTGGACATCAAAGACCCTGTCAATCCGAAGCGATTGGACGCGGTTAACGATCCGAACTATTCGTACTGGCACTCGGCTTCGTTCTCTAATGACGGGAAAAAAGTCCTGTTCACAGACGAGTGGGGCGGCGGACTGGGTGCGCGCTGCCGCGCGAACGACCCGAACAAATGGGGTGCCGATGCGATTTTCCGCTTGACGAATAACAAGCTGAGTTTCGCGAACTACTACAAGTTGCCGGCCGCGCAGGGCGACAGCGAGAACTGCGTCGCGCACAACGGCTCGCTCGTTCCGGTCCCCGGCCGGGACATCATAGTGCAGGCCTGGTATCAGGGCGGCATCTCGGTCGTGGACTTCACAGACGCGGAGCATCCAATTGAGATTGCCTATTTCGATAGGGGGCCGATTGATCCGAAGATGCTAGTGCTCGGCGGCGACTGGTCCGCCTACTGGTACAACGGCCACATCTACGCTTCAGAGATCGCGCGTGGCCTGGACATCTTTGAGCTGACGCCGACCGAGCACCTGACGCAGAACGAGATCGACGCCGCGAAAACGGTTCGGATGGCTGCGTTGAATGTGCAGAACCAGGAGAAGATTGAGTGGCCCCGGCAGTTAGTCGTGGCCAAGGCGTATGTCGATCAGTTGGAGCGTTCGCAAGCTCTGCCTGCCGACCGAATCGCAGCCCTGCGACAGGCGATTCAAAAGGCAGAGAGTTCGCACCAAGCCGGAAAACTCAAAAGCCTCGCGCCGTCGCTGGAGAAGAGCGCCGGCCAGGCGAAGAGTGCGGCAGACTCAGCCCGCTTGCAAGCCCTGGCTGAAATCCTGAGGCGACCCGTACTCTGAGTCTTTCGAGCGCGAATTCTCAGTGGCACGTTAAAAGGAATCGGACGATTCCACCGCTAAACTTTTATTCATCGGTCCGATTCCGATTGCCACTTCCATTAAAACTAATATAGACAGACAGCCAAGCGGTTGCCTTTTAGTTTGGTGTGCCAATGGTGTGCCAATTTGTTGACATTATGTTTAGATTACCTCTTCAGTTGCGGGCCTTGCGCCGTTGAATTAACCAATGGAGAGACCTCTAGCGTGTCCCATAATCTTGACAAAGAGAAACAAGAACGAATCAGGCATCTCGCAAAGTTACTGCCGGAATTGTCAGAGAGCCAGTTAAGTTGGGTTGAAGAAATTGTTAAGCAATTTCGGAGAGCGCACACATACGAGCGCAACAAGCGGTCAGGCCTCGTCGCCGATTGCCTGCTTCAGGAAATTGGCGACGCCTTACGCCTTCATCATTGCTTTTCACGCGAGCCCTTCTCGAAAGATAAGTTTGAATATCTGCTAGAGCGGGCGTCTAATCATTGTGGCGTGCGCGCCGAACTCTCGCGCAAAGGTAACCCCGGCCATGATATTACAATCGGCGGCGTCAGGTTTTCGCTTAAAACCCAGGCGGACAAGAATATCAAACGAAAGTTCGTTCATATCTCAAAGTTTATGGAACTTGGGAAAGGGCAATGGGGAGATAACGAGAAGGATTTAATAGGACTTCGAGAGCAGTTCTTTTCTCACATGAAATCCTATGACCGGGTCCTTGCCCTTAGAACCGTGTCTAAGGCGCCAGCTGGTTGGGAATATGAACTGGTAGAGATACCCAAAGCCCTTTTACAACAAGCGTCGGGCGGGACTCTCCGCATGATGTACGGCAGCACGCAACATCCTAAGCCCGGTTATTGCGACGTGCGGGATGCGAAAGGTGGTTTACTTTTTCAGCTCTATTTTGACGGCGGGACAGAGCGCAAACTACAAATCAAAGGCATCAACATTGAAAATTGCATCGTTCATGCCAGATGGAGTTTCGCCGCTGACGATTTAATAACTGAAGGCTAAGTTAGTCACCCTTTTTTGCGCGAGTCTCCTCCGGGCGATTTCCGCATACTCTGGATTTAATTCAATCCCGACGCACTGCCTTCCCTGTTCGATACAGACCTCTCCGACCGTCCCAGAACCAAAGAATGGGTCTAATACTATTGAGCCGGGCCTGCTCCCGGCTAGAATGCAGGGCCTGACAAGTGACGGCGGGAACACTGCGAAATGGGCATCTTTGAAGCCTTCCGTATTGAGCGACCAAACCGTGCGCCTGTTCCTTAACCTATTGTTCTCTTTCGTCGGCTCTTTAATGGCTTCGTAGTCGTAGTAATACCTCTCCGATTTAGACATTAAAAAAAGATATTCGTGCGCTTGCGTCGGTCTATCTTTAACGGACTCGGGCTGGCAATTCGGCTTATGCCAGATAATATCCGACCGGAGATGCCAGCCGTCCGCTTGAAGCGCGAATGCCACACGCCATGGCACACCGATCAGGTCTTTCGGTTTTAGCCCTTCTGGCGTGGGAGCGCGGTAGCTCATAGCTCGTGCCGGATTCTTTTTATCCGTGTCACGCCATGTCCTTCCACCGCTTGTGTAAGAATCGCCGATGTTAAGCCAAAACGTGCCGTCGCTGGCTAAAACTCTGCGAACTTGCCGGAAAACCGAAACCAGCTTTTCGATATAGTCAGTAAGGGACATTTCCGCGCCGATCTGCCCTTCAATCTGGTAATCTCGCAAGCCCCAATATGGCGGGCTTGTGACACAGCATTGAAAGAAGTTGTCGGGGAATTTGGCGAGTTCCGTCAACGCATCACCGATGACGATTGTGCAAAGCTCGGTTCGCGATGCAGGCTGTGTGCTATCGTTATTGCCGTTTTCGTCCAGCATAGGCTTCATTCAAGGGTGGAGACTAAGATTCTCATGCTAATTGGTTTTGTGGCAAGGCCAAGACGCCTCTAAAAGACTAGCCAGTAAGATTATTTAGATCGTCTTTACTGATTGCCGATAGTACTTCTAATACAGGTCCGCTACTTCTGAAGACAACATTAAGGAGACCACATGAAAAGGTCTGAAACGTTGCGCTGCTTGATGCCGGGACTGCTCGCCTTTGGCCTGTTCGTGACGACAGCCTATGGTCAACGGACTGCCGACACGTCCAAAGACTTCGCGCGGGCTTACAGGGAGTTCAGAAGTAATTACGAGGATGAGTTGCAGCGGGGCGGTATCGTCGGCAGTAGCTTCTTCTTGGTTCGGGACAACCAGGTCGTCGCCAAAGAGCTGTACGGGCTGGCCGATGTCGAGCTCAAACGCCCGGTGGACGAAGAGACCATTTACCACTGGGCTTCGGTTACGAAGACTTTCACCGGAATCGCCATCATGCAGCTCAGGGACCGCGGGCTGTTGAAGCTGGACGACCCGGTTATTAAATACTTGCCCGAACTCAGAGCCGCGCATAACCCTTACGGCGAGATGAGCGAAATCACTATCAAACACCTCTTGACCCACAGCGCGGGCTTTCGTAATCCGACGTGGACGTGGCGCGACGACGACAAGGATTGGCAGCCCTTCGAGCCCGAGCGCTGGGAGCAGCTCGTGGCGATGATGCCTTACACCGAAGTGCTCTTTAAACCGGGCAGCACGTACAGCTATTCAAACCCGGCCGTCATCTACCTGGGCCGCATCATCGAACTGCTCGCGCAGGAAGACTACGAGGTCTACATCGACAAGAACATCTTTAAGCCGCTTGAGATGTATCGCAGCTATTTCGACACCACGCCTTACCACCTGCTGAAACACCGCTCCCACAGTTATTACGTGCGGGGCAGCAAGCGCACGCCAGGGCGATTTGACGCGAATACAGGCATCACTGTCTCGAACGGCGGATTGAACTCGCCGCTGCCGGACATGGTTAAGTACGTCAACTTTCTTCTGGGAGACCCGAAAAAGCAGGCGATCTATGACGGCGTGCTGAAGCGCTCTTCGCTCGAAGAGATGTGGCGGCCGCAACTCGTCGCAGGCGATTTCACGCAAGGCAGAATGCGCGAGACCACCGCGGTGGGCCTGTCGTTTTTTATAGACGACGTGGAGGGGCTGCGATACATCGGCCACAACGGCGACCAGAACGGATTCAAGTCTTTCCTCAGTTTGTGTCCTGAGACGCGCACGGCGAGCCTCCTGATTTTCAATACCGACACTCAATCGACCGCGAACAACCCTCGCAACCTGCTCTCGACGGAATCCAAGATCGCGCAGAGCGTCCTGCGGCTCTTTCAAAGTCTGCGGCCGCGTTGATTGAGGTCAAGCAGGAGATTGCTATTCTTTCACCGCAAAGCTTACTTCTGCTGGAGGGCGTCCAGTTGATTCTTCGCCTCTATGATCAGCCCCTTGATGACCTTCAGGTCTTCCAGCCTGAAGAGCGCGGTCGTTCTCCTGAACGCTCCGCCTGAGATGGCTAGCGTGATGACGCCGCCCCTGGCGCTGAAGGCTGAAATTAACAGGTCGCCCCTCGTTATATAATCGACCTCAAACCTGGTCAACTGCGTGACGGAGCTATCTATCTTGCCGACGTACTCCAACCCCTTCAACAGCGGGTCTATCTCGTCGTAATCAACATATATAAGGCTGCGTCTTGCGTTATTGCCCGCTTCCCTGACCTCCACGGTTAAGCCGTACTCTCTTGAGTTACTACCGGCGTCGCGGAACTCCCTGCTCTCGACTTCGATTGAAGTGCCGTCCAGGCCCTGTGCCAGGCCAACTCTCGAAAAGCGTTT
>DATEMM010000480.1:0-7715 GCA_035275605.1 Pyrinomonadaceae bacterium | reverse complement strand
CTGCCGATTGAAATCAGAAGAGCTGGTTAGGGAAGAGTTGCCGGTCCAGGCTGCCCCGACGGCGATCACTTCGGTGGGCCAAAGGATTACAAGCTGGCGACAAAAGAGGCGAGGTCCAAAGGTGCGGTAGTTTTATCAAAGGGTTTTCTACAATGAACAAGGCATCCGTCAGGCACAAGGACATTCGGTTAATAGATAGTGCGGACAGTAACGGCTCGGCGGGGAAAAGCATCTCGACCGGCAAAACCAAATTTCTGGAGCACCTGGCCTTTACCCTTCTCCGCGAGGTGCAGTCGCTCTCCGAGATTCCAGTGCTGGACCTGGAAGAGGGCATAGACCTCTACGAAGAGGTCAGCCGCTTTGAGAAGAGCATCATCGAGCGCGTCCTCCTGCACACGGGCTGCCACCAGATACGCGCCGCCCGCCTCCTCAAACTAAAACCGACGACGCTCAACTCCAAGATTAAAAACTACCGGATCAATCTCAACGAGCTGATGTCCAGGCACAGCGCCATGTTCCAACCCAACGGCATGGACCGCTCGCAGGACGAAGGCGTCTGAGCCTCACGCCCGAGAACGCCCCCGCTCTTGAGCTTTGATTGTGTAGGAGGGCACCCGCCCACTAACATCTCTTCCGCTAACATCTCTGCCGCGCCTTTTATTCCCGCATCCGAAAAAATGTAGGCCGCTTCCGATTCGACTCCAGCCCCGTTTTCTCATCTCCAAATCTTTCAAGATTCCTTCGTTCAAATATCCGAATCTATCAACTTTCGCGCGCGCTCCTCTCCTGGTCCGAACAATCAGTCGCTCGCAGAGCAAGGCTCTCACACAGCTGGACCTAGACGGTACGCCTTTTGCTTTTCGGTAAGCGTAACAAGCAGTGACATGCTTTTTCGTCATACGAATTTTCGTAAAAAGCGGACTCACGCTGACGGCCTGTGCCGGCAACTCCCCAGCAACGAAGTCGGGCGCGCGCCGAAGTGGTAGGGATTAAAACTTTCAAGTGAAGTCTTCAAGCCGCAGCAATCACAAATTTCTGGCGGCGCGGCTTGCAGGTCAATCGCAAGAATGCCAGAAGGAGAATTATATGTTCGAACAGAAGAGAATGACTAAAGCAATACCTTTGCTGGTCACGTCCTTGCTCTTGCTCCTGTTCCCGGTCTTGGTTTCGGCCCAGTCAACCTCCGGCGTGACGGGCATCGTAACGGATACCACGGGCGCAGTGATCAACGGCGCGACCGTGACCCTCGTCGATACCAAAACCTCGAAAGAGCTGACGACGACGACCGACGACCAGGGCGTCTATCGGTTCGTTCAGGTGCAGCCTGGGCAGGGCTACACGCTGACCTTTTCCGGCGCAGGCTTCCAGACCCTGACGCTGGCGGATGTCGCCCTCGGGGTGGGTATCACTGAGACCCACAATGTGCAATTGAAGGCCGGGGGCGTCTCGGAAACCGTGACGGTCACGGACCAGGGCGGGGCCACTCTGAACACGACCGACGCCACTCTCGGCAACGTCATCGAAGAGCGGCGACTGAAGGAGCTTCCGATTCAGATCCGTAACTCGCCCGCGGCCCTCATCGGCCTGCAACCGGGCGTGGTCGGAAGCAACGTCGGGACCACGACCACCAACCGCGTCGGCTCCGTGACGGGCTCGCGCGCAGACCAGGGCAACATCACGGTTGATGGCATAGACGCCAACGACCAGGCCACAGGGCAGTTCGCGGCCACCGTCGGCAACGCCCCGATTGACGCGATTCAGGAGTTCCGCACCGTCTCGACCAACCCGAACGCCTCGGAAGGTCGCAGCAGCGGCGGCCAGGTCGAGCTCGTGACCAAGAGCGGCACCAACGAGTTCCACGGAAACCTGCGTGAATACAACCGCACGGCGAAGACGGCGGCCAACACCTTCTTCAATAACCGTTCGGGGATTGCCAGGCCGCAGTTGACCCGTAACCAATATGGCGGCAGCCTCGGCGGCCCCATCATCAAAGAGACTCTCTTCTTCTTCTTCGACTATGAAGGGCGTCGCGACGCGCAGGGCGTTGCCTACCTGCGCACTGTGCCACTCGACCACTTCCGCGCAGGCGGTCTGGGCTACATCAACAACAACGCTGGTTGCGCCACCAGCAGTCGTCTGAACACGACTCCTAACTGCATCAGCATTCTGACGCCGGCCCAGGTGGCGGCGCTCGACCCGCAGGGCGTTGGCCCGAACCAGGCTTTCCTGACTTTCCTTAACAGCCGCTACCCGCACGCCAACGACCTGACGGCGGGCGACGGCATCAACACCGGAGGCTTCCGCTTCAACGCGCCTTCGCACAGAGAAGACAACACCTACACGAACCGCTACGACTGGAACGCGACCGACAAGCAGAAGGTCTTCGGTCGCTGGAACATCGCCCGCCGCGTCCAGACCGATACAGTCAACACCGTGGCTCAGCAGTTCCCTGGCGACCCCGAAGGCGGTCAGATCGTCGTCAAAGACTACGCATGGGTGGTCGGCCACACGTGGGTGCTGAGCTCCTCCATCGTCAACCAGGCAACGGTCGGCGTCTCGCGCTCAGGGCTGGAATTCCCGACGGCCGCGTCGCCTGCCTTCCCGAGCGAGTTCGGGACGGTTCCTGGGACCGTTAGCGGCGGAACCTTCGGCCCGCTCTCGGGTCCTTTCGCGGACTTTAGTTTCCAGAGCAGGTTCGTCCCCGTCCCGACCATTCGCGACGACCTGAGCTGGGTCAAGGGCTCACACAACCTTTCGTTCGGCGGCGTCTTCAAGCCGATTCGCGTGAATTCGACTCTGACCAACGACTTCAACTTCGTGACCATCGGTCTGGGCGGCCTGCTCGGAGGTCTGGACTCTTCGCTCCAGCCCGCCAACATCCGGCCCGGCACGACGGCCTCCGGCAACTACGATACGGCGTTTGCTTTCCTCCTGGGACGCTACGCGCAGATTCAGACCAACTTCAACTACGATATTAACGGGAACGCCTTCGCCCCTGGCACAGGCAAGACCCGCAACTATCGCTACGACGAGTACGAGTTCTACGCGCAGGATAACTGGAAGGTGCGCTCCGACCTGACCCTGACGGCGGGCGTGCGCTGGCACTATTATCCCGCACCGTATGAAAAGAACGGGTTCCAGGCCGGCCAGAACGTGGACATGCGCAGCCTCTTCAACATCAGGCAGCGTAACGCCGCGCTCGGAATCAGCGGCCCGACGGCAGAGCCGCTCCTGAGCTACGACCTGATCGGTAAAGGCAACGGCGCACGCTCTCTCTACGAGCCAGACCTGAACAACTGGGCTCCGCGTCTGAGCTTCGCCTACAACCCGTCGTTCAAGGACGGTTTCCTGGGCACGATCTTCGGCGACCGCCGGACCGTCATCCGTGGCGGCGGGACAGTCGTCTACGACCGCCCAGGCAACGGCATCACCTTCGTCCAGGACCAGGTCTCGTACCTGTTCGACAACTCCTCGACGACGGTGTTTCCGGCATCGACTCCGCGCGCGGCCCTTTTGAACAACCCGCGCTTCACGGGCGTCAACGCCCTGCCGGTGTCGAACGTCGCTCCGACGATCACCCGCCCCTTCACGCCTTTCGTGGAAGACGGGTTCCCGTTCGGGCTCGCGACGGGCGAGTTCAACTACGCAGTGGATCAGCAGTTCAGGATACCTTACTCGATCCAGTACAGCTTCGGCTTCCAGCGCGAGCTGCCGGGTAACTTTATCCTCGAAGCGTCCTACGTCGGTCGCCAGTCGCGCAAGCTCTTCTCGCAGGCCGACCTGGCACAGGTGTTGAACTTCAGAGACCCGTCCTCGGGCCAGTTCCTGTTCGACGCCTTCAACGCGTTGCAGGCTCAGGTGCAGGCCGGCGTGGCCGGCAACGCCGTCACCTTGCAGCCGTTCTTCGAGAACCAGATCGGTGCGGGCGGCACGCACCTGATGGCCACCAACGCCACCTTGAGGCAATACGTGCTGCGCGGGGACACGTCCGACGCGCTGCAACTGCTCTACGCCAACGGGCTCCTCGATCCCAACGTCGGGATGAGCGCACAGTTCGGGACCAACGTCTACATCTCGAACCAGGGCGCTTCGAGCTACGACGGTATGCTGGTCAGCCTGCGCAAGCGCTTTTCGCAAGGCTTGCAGTTTGACTTCAACTACACCTGGTCGCACTCGATTGACAACGGGTCGAGCGTGGTCAACACGGTGACGGGCGGTCTGGTCTGCGACCTGACGAACCTGCGCGTGTGCCGCGGCGATTCGGACTTTGACATTCGCCACCTGGTCAACGCCAACTTCATCTATGAGCTTCCCTTCGGACGCGGCAGGATGTTCGGCGGCGATGCCCCTGGCTGGTTGAATCAGGTCATCGGCGGCTGGGAGCTGACGGGCATCTTCTCCGCGCGCAGCGGCCTGCCCTTTAGCACGACCACCACGGCCTTCCCCGTAGGCTTCAACTTCAACAGCCCTGCGGCCTTCAACGGCGGCGACGCCAGTGCGTTGCAGGCGCAGATTCATGACGCACCGAACGGGACGATTCAGTTCTTCGCGAACCCGACCACGGTTTTCGATCCGACGAATCCGACGGCCGGCGTCATACGCTTCCCGCATCACGGGGAGATCGGCAACCGCAACGTGTTCCGTGGCCCAGGCTTCTGGAACATGGACATGGCCCTGCTGAAGAGGTTCCAGATGCCCTGGTCTGAGAATCACTTCCTGCAAATCCGCGCTGAAGCCTACAACGTTTTCAACCACCACAGCTTCGGGCTGCCGGCGGTTGGCATCACGGGGACGACGTTCGGGTCGGTTACCACGTCCGCGAGCACGCCGCGTGAAATGCAATTCGCGATTCGCTATGAGTTCTAAGCCAGTGCCCGGACACGTTCGGGCCTGAAACTTCGGGCGCTGCTTCTTTGCAAAGAAGCAGCGCCCTTTTTTTATGCTCGAACCCGAGGCTGAACATCGTTCCGCAACAATTCGTATGGATTTACGAATTTTCGTACTTGCGCATTCATCCTGTGCGAAATCGCCCTTGAAGGCTTGAGCACCCAGTCTTACTTAGTTTTCAGCCGCCTGGCCGTGCTCGCTCTTCAGTGCCCGAGCAAATCGCGGTCATGTGATACGATAAGGCCGAACGCACTGCTTTACTTAGATGAAACTGTCGAGGTTGCCCCGGCCATGCTAGAACCCGCATACCCCGCTGCACGAAAGGTCGCCGCAGACGTTCAGGCACATTTCGCGCGCCACCTGTCCGCGGCGCGCGAGCAGGGCAAGCGCGGCCTGGCACCTCAACCCGAGGAGCAGGACGTCGAAGAGATTATTGACGCGGCGTTTTGGGCCAGCCTGCGGCGCGAGGAAGGACAGGCTCCGAAAATATCGCTCGCCTTCCTCCCGCCGGAGCAGGCCGGGCAGCCCTTGAAGTTCGAGCAGAGGCTCCCGCTCGCTCCCGCAGCCCTGACGAGACTCGCGCCCGCCGTCGAGCGGCCCGGAATCCATCTGGGCGTCTGGCGCTACGACGGAGAGCTGCGCGTGTGGGGAACCACCCGAACGATCCCCGGCCTGTGCTTCGTCCTGGAGGTCGTCCAGCCTGGGCTCCTGGTCATCAAGTATCGACGCGGCTGGGAGTCCGCCAAGTTCGTCAACATCGCCGTGCTCGAAGGCGACCAGATCAAAGTGGTGGACGAGCGCGGCTCCAGTCTGCCCGACTGCCCGCAGCTATTGACGGCGCTCCTTAATTTCGACGCCGCTTCCTCCCGCTCAGGTTCCGTGAACGTGCTCGTCCAACTGGCCGTCTCCATGCGCGCGCACGGAAAGGGCGGGTTGCTGCTCGTCGTCCCGAACGCTACTGAGGAGTGGCGCGAGTCCATCGTTCGTCCCATCTATTACTCCGTCGTGCCGCCGTTTCTGGAACTGGCCGAACTGATGCGCCGCGACGAGCAGGAACGCGGCCAGCCGATGTGGCAGGAATCTCTCATTGACGCCGTTGACGCCATCGCGGGCCTGACGGCGGTCGATGGCGCGACCGTCATCAGCGAGCAGTACGAGCTCCTGGCCTTCGGCGCGAAGATCGCGCGCCGCAAGGGGAGCCCACAGGTCGAGCAGGTGATTGTGACGGAGCCGCTCGTCGGGGCCGGGGCGTCCGCGCTCAATCCGACGCAGCTTGGCGGGACGCGTCACCTCTCCGCCGCGCAGTTCGTGCACGACCAGCGCGACGCGCTCGCGCTCGTTGCGTCGCAGGACGGCCGCTTCACCGTCTTCGCCTGGTCGCCGTGCGACTCAGTCGTCCACGCTCACCGCGTCGAAGCCCTGCTGCTCTAAGCGCCGGGGCGTCGAGTATAATGAAAGAAGCTCTCAGGAGGTCGCCCATGAAGTCTACGCACGGGATTGCCGCGGTCGGCGGCACTCTGAAAAGGAGCGAGGTCGCCGGCCTCATTCTGACGGAGTGCTCCTACCCTGGGGGTCTCAGGATGTCTAAGCACTCTCACGAGCCTGCGTTCCTGAGTCTAGTCCTTCGCGGCAGATATACGGAGTTGATTGGCGGCGCGGAAATGAGGGGCAGGCCCGGCGTGCTCATCGCGCACCCGCCGGAGCGTGCTCACGATGTCAGCTTTCATGCTCCGGAGACGCGCATCTTCCGCATGGACATACGCGCTCTCTGGCTGGAGCGGCTGCGGGATTACCCTGCGAGTTTTGAAAGCCCTGCGTGTTTCAAGGGAGGCACGCCCGTTAGCCTGGCGCTGCGCCTCTACAGGGAGTTCCGCGCAGAGGACAAGTACTCTGCGCTGGCCGTCGAGGGTATTCTGCTGGAGATGCTGGCTGAGGTCTCGCGCCGCAGACGCCTGGGCGCGGAGCGTGCGGTCCCGCGCTGGCTCGAAAGGGCTAGAGAGATTCTGCACGAACGCGCGGCAAAGGTGCCGTCCCTCTCCGAGATTGCCGCGGAGGTCTGCGTGCATCCGGTGCATCTGGCCCATGAATTTCGCAGGCACTACCGCACGAGCGTCGGCGAATACGCCCGCCGCCTGCGTATCGAAGCGGCCTGCCGCGAGGTGGCGCACTCGGATGCGCCTTTGAGCGAGATTGCGACCAGCGCGGGCTTCTACGACCAGAGCCATTTCTCCAACGCCTTCAAGCGCCACACCGGGGTCACGCCGTCAGAGTTTCGCGCTGCGGCCCGCGCCCACTAAGTCTTTACAAAAACCTTTCCCCCTTCCAAGACTCTTCTACGCGCACGCGGGTATACTCCCCCCATCAAAGCCCCCGCTCTCCCTGCGGTTGAAGTAATTCTAAAGACAGACGGAGACTCAAGCATCATGTCCAGAACTTTCCTGCCGGCCCTCGCCCTGCTGCTTCTCGTTTGTGCCACCGTCGGCGCACAGACGCAAACGCAGCCAGCGCCCCTTCTCATCGGGCGCGTCAGCGTCAACCAGACGCACATCGCCTTCGCCTACGCGGGCGACGTCTGGCTCGTCGCGCGCACGGGCGGAGAGGCAAAGCGCATCGGCGCACAGCCCGGCTCGAATAACTTTCCGGCCTTTTCGCCGGACGGCTCGCAGTTGGCCTTCGCGAAGCAATCGGGCAACGCCTGGGACGTTTACGTGATGCCCGCGACCGGCGGCGCACAACGCCGGCTCACCTTTCATCCCAACACGGACTTCCCAGTCGGGTGGACTCCAGACGGCAAGAGCGTGCTCTTCTCCTCCAACCGTAGCGCCTTC
>DATEMM010000479.1:0-4326 GCA_035275605.1 Pyrinomonadaceae bacterium | reverse complement strand
CTGTGTTTAAATTGCGCGCTGGTAATCAAACGTGACTACTAAAGAGCAGGGGATGACTCGGCGGCGCGACCGGCTTCGCGACTACCTGAGCCTGGAGCGCAACGTCCTGGCCGTCTCGGCGGCCGTCCTTCTTCTGGGGCTGGGCGAAGAGCTCTGGAAAAGATTCTTGCCCAAATATCTTGAGGCGCTCGGGGCAGGCCCGGCCGTCATAGGTTTTTTCGGGACGACCAGGGATTTTTTCGACGCCATTTACCAGTACCCTGGCGGCTGGCTCGCAGACCACCTGGGCCGCCGCCGTGCGTTTCTGGCCTTCGTGGGCCTGGCCTCTATCGGCTACCTGATCTATTTACTCAGCCCCTCCTGGCCGTTCGTCTTCGTCGGGCTCTCGCTCTCTATGGCCTGGAACAGCATGGCGAGCCCGGCCATCTTCGCCACCATCGGCGACGCCCTCCCGCGCGAGCGCTGGGCCATGGGCTTCACTCTCCAGTCTATGCTCAAGCGCGCCCCGATGGCGGCCGCGCCCTTAATCGGCGGGGCTCTAATCGCGGCCACGGATGTGAGAACGGGTGTGCGCATGGGCCTGGCCATCACGCTCGTGCTCGCGGCCACCTCCGTCCTGGTTGTGCGGCGCATCAACCTGCCCGTCATCAAGGGGGCGGGCACCAACATACGCGGCGTCTGGCGCTCGTTCCATCACGCGCTCAAGCGGCTCCTGGTTTCGGACATCATCATCAGGACGTGCGAGGGGATGACGGACATCCTCATCATTCTTTACGTCACCAACGTGCTCGGGGTGAGCGTGGCGCGCTACGGCGTGCTGGTCGCCGTGCAGCTCACCACCTCCATTCTCGTCTACATCCCGGCCGCCCGAATTGCAGGCCGCATCGGGCGCAAGCCTTTCGTCATCGCGACCTTCATCTGCTTCGCTTTCTTCCCCATCGCGGTCGTCCTCTCGAACGGCTTTGGTTGGCTCGTCCTGGCCTTCGTCGTCGGGGGCCTGCGAGAAATAGGCGAGCCGTCGCGCAAGGCCATGATCGTGGACTTCGCGGAGCCGCACCTGCGCGCGCGCTCCGTCGGCCTCTATTACCTGGTCCGCACCCTCTCGATCACGCCCGCCGCGGCCGTGGGCGGTCTGCTCTGGCAGATCGCGCCGCAGGTGCCTTTCATCACGGCGGGCATCATCGGTCTCGTCGGCACGTTCGTCTTCGCCGCGACGGTCGAGGAACGGTACGCCTCTTAGGAAGAGTGGGATAAAAATGTAGTAGTATATGGGCGTAGAGCCCTGCTGCCCCGCCCTGGGCACATGAATTTTTCCGAAGCACCGAAGTGTTTGAAGCCGATGCGTCGTCCCCTCTGGTCAAAATCAATCGCTCTTCTTCTCGCGCTGGCCCTTGTGGCTTCCTCTTCGGCCTTCGCGCAGGACAATTCGCAAACGCGCCCGCGCCGCACGCAAGCCACGCCGCCACCCGCGCCAGCACAAAGCGAAGCGTCACGCCTGGCGGGTGAGCCCCTCATCCGCATAGGGCTCGCCACGGAGGAGCGGTCCGTGACGATTTCAACCGGCGGATCTACGCTCACCATGTCCGAGCCGAACCGGCCGCCCGTGCAGCTTGCGGTCGCGCGCGTGCGCCTGGAATCGCGGCTCCTGGCACCGCGGCCCGAGACGTTTGAGGAAAACGGTTTTCGCGTTGAACTGGCGCGCGTAGCCACGCGCGCGGACGCCGAACGCACCGCGCGCGAGGTCCGCGAGGCGACCGGCACAGAAGCGACGGTTATCTCCGACGCTGCGACGAATAGCTGGCGGATCAGCGTCGGCTCGAATCTCTCGGCCTCGAAGGCCGGAGAGCTTCGCGAGCAGTTGGAAGACGCCGGCTTTGCCACCGCGAACGTGGTTGACGCTCGCGCCTCGCAAATGGCCGCAAGCTCTTCCAATACGGATACTGTGCGGACAATCGCGCGCACGAGTGCGCCCGTGCGCGAGGTCATAGGCTACGGCACGGGCTCTGCGAAACTGTTCAGCACGTCAGCACCCATCACCTTCGCCTCCGAAAATGAAAGCAGCGCTCCCGTCCGCTTCAGAGAGAAGCCCTATCGCGGGCGGTTGGAAGTCTTCACCAACACGCGCGGGCTGTTAACGGTCGTCAACGTCCTCAGCCTGGAAGACTATGTGCGCGGCGTCGTCCCGAACGAGCTTTCGCCCGGCGGCTACCCGGCGCTCGAAGCGCAGAAGGCACAGGCCGTGGCCGCGCGCACCTACGCCGTCAGGAACCGAAACCAGTTCGCCTCGCAGGGCTTCGACCTTCTGCCGACGACGCGCTCGCAGGTCTACGGCGGCCTTTCCACAGAGCAGCCGCTCTCGACCCGCGCCGTCGAAGAGACGCGGGGCATCGTCGCCACTTATCATGACGAGCCCATCAACGCGCTCTACACTTCGACCTGCGGCGGGCGCACAGAAGACGTTGAGAACATCTTCAACGAGGCCACGCCTTACCTGCGCGGGCGCGAATGCTCGCTCGAAGGCAAGGCACACTTTTCGTCCTTCATCGTCAAAACGTCGCGCGACCTGCCGGACATACGCGAGGAAGCGAATGCCTCGCGCGCCCGCGACGTCGCGCTCCTGGAGATACACTCCTTCAATCTCGGCACGAGACGCCTTACGGACTCCTGGCTCAGCGCTCCAGTCTCCCAGGCAGAGGTCCAGAACTGGCTCTCGTCCGTCGCGCGCATGACCCGCCAATCTGTCCCTGTGGCTTCTGACGACGTGACGCGCCCGCCTGCTTTCAGCAGCGCGCTCAGCAGTGCCCTCTTCGGCGAAGCGCGCGCCGATACCCTGCTCGACGACGCGGACGTGGAGTACCTGTTGTCGTTTCGCGACGCGGGAGACGTACCCGAACGTAACCGCGCGGACGTCGCCTGGCTGGTGCGTGACGGCCTGCTACAGTTATTCCCGGACGCTACCTTACGCCCGCGCGAGCAGATGTCCAGGGCCCGCGTGCTGCAAACAATCGCCCGCGCCCTGGAAGCGCGCGGCTCTTTCGGCCTGCAAAAAGGGACGACGCGTCCCACAGTGGGCGGCGCGCTCATCCTGCGCTCGCAGAAGAACCGCGACCAGCCAATCACGGTCGCGGAGGACGCTTATCTCTTCCGGGCCTTCGGAGACGCCGCCTACCAGATGCGCTCGCTCTCGCTCGTGGGCGGCGAGCCCGTCACCTTTCACCTGAACTCGCGCGGGCTCGTCGATTACCTGGAAGTGCGCCCGGCCCCGAACGGCGCGGCGGCCGACCGCTCGTCGCCTTACGCGAACTGGACTACGGCGCTGAGCGTTGGCGAGGTGCAATCGCGACTGGCGCGTTGGTCCAGGGGCATCGGCGCGTTGACGGACCTGCGCATCGCCGCGCGCGGCTCGTCGCGTCGCGCGACAGACCTGGCGATTATTGGCACAGGCGGCACGGCGCACCTGCGCGGCGGGCGCATACGCTCGGCCCTGGGGCTGCGTGAACAACTGTTCGTCATCGACCGCAGGTACGACGACGAGGGACGGCTGACGGGCTTCACCTTCACGGGACGCGGTTGGGGGCACGGCGTCGGCCTCTGCCAGGTCGGGGCCTACGGCCTGGCCCGCCAGGGCCTCAGCTACGACAAGATTTTGAAGGCGTATTACACGGGGATTGAGCTGACGAAGCTGTACAATTAGAAGCTATAGAATTTAATGCCCACCCAACAACTCACCCTGCGACGCTCCGCTTAATATGCGACTCAGTGCGACTCAGTTAGCCCCGACAGGGGCGACCTGAAAATAGCCCAGCACTTTAGTGCTGGGAATGAGTTGCCAACAATCCACAAGTCCCGTAGGGACGGCTGAAAGGGAGAGCACCTCATGCCTCACTCTTATATTAGCTGCCTGCTTCACTGTGTTTTCAGTACCCGGCAACGACAGAAAATAATCCCACCAGATTTGCAGCAACGTCTCTGGCCTTTTATCGGCGGCATAGCTCATGAGAATCGCATGAAAGCTCTCGCCGTCGGCGGCACGGAAGATCACATACACGTCCTGTTATCCTTACCGGCAACACTCCCGCCCGCTAAAGCGATCCAGTTAATCAAGGCCGGTTCTTCAAAATGGGTTCACGAATCATTCCCGGCCCACCGGAATTTTGCCTGGCAGGAAGGCTATGGAGCTTTCAGCGTCGGCCTCTCGCAGATCGAGACGACCATCGCTTATATCCGGAATCAAAAGGAACATCACCGAAAGAAGACGTTCGAGGAAGAATTCCTGGCCTTCCTGGAGAAGCACGGAATTGCATATGATGAGAGGTACGTGCTGGG
>DATEMM010000478.1:0-5128 GCA_035275605.1 Pyrinomonadaceae bacterium | reverse complement strand
CCTAGCGCACCCGCGTCACGATAATCTGTCCGGCGTGTGGAGAATAAGTGCGAGGCCCCTTTGACTCTCAGTTGCTCACAGCGGAGCGCTTTCGTTCGTAGTGACGGCGGGATTTGGCGCGGTTGCCGCAGTACTTCATATCGCACCAGCGGCGGCTGCGGTTCTTGCTCAGGTCCATGAAGAGCCAGGTGCAGTCGTCCGCCTCGCACACACGAGCGCGGCGCATCTCCTCGGACGTCAGCAGCTCCGCAGCAGAGCGCGCCACGGGCCAGAGCACGCGGTCGAGCGAAACGTCTTTGCCGCCTTCGCTCCAGTCCCAGACGAAGCCTTCCGCCGTGTTGAGTATCTCGGACTGTGCCATAGCCCGCGCCAGCTCGCCGTTTAAGACGGCCAGGTCAGCACGGACGGGCGCGCGGTCGTGCGTGGCCGCAGAGATTATCCTGTAGATCGCTTCGCGCAGCTCGCGCGCTCGTTCGATAATCGCGCGGGCCTCTTTCGGATTGCGCGCCGCCTCCCTGAGAAGCTCCCGCGCCTCGCGCTCCTTGACGAGGCCCGCCTGCCTGCCCCAGGAGATGAGCTCCTCGTAGCCCGTCAGCTTCTCTTCCGTCTCGCCCGTGTCGCGGCTGCCGTTCAAGGTGTTGACGAAATCCAGGCAGACGCGCCCGCCGACCAACTCGAAACCGTACTCCTGCTCCTTTGCTTCAGCCATCTTTCGCCCTCCCGCGCACATTATACCCCACACTCTTCTAACCACCAAAATACATTTGACAGGTTAAGCCTTTCGGGTTATTATTCTAACCCTCAAACGCGTTTTAGCCGGTTGAGAGGATTATCGAGGTCGGGTGGATTTTAGGGAGTCAGAAAAGGGGAGGAGCGAGGTCATGAACGACATAGAGGCTTGGAGCCTTGAGCGGCTCAAGAATTCTCTCAAAGATTCTACAAACGCTGGCAATGATTTCCCGCCGGGGCGTCCGGCGGCGAGTGGGGCAGCGGCGCAACAGGAGAAGAGTGTAAGGACTGTGGGGCGTTCTGGCCGGTGTCAGCGTCTGGCCGTGGCGGCCTTCGTCGGCGCGGGCAGTCTCTGGGGGGCCGCGTTCCTCTTCGGCAAACTGGCCTTTACGGAGTTGCCCATCTCGCACGTGGCGCTCTATCGGTTCACCATCGCGGCCCTGGTACTACTACCATTCGCGCTCGTGCGCCGAATTCGCCCGCGCCGCAAGGATATCCTGCACTTTTTACTGACAGGATTTTTAATCGCGCCGATGACCTTTATGCTCCAGTACAGGGGGCTGGCCCTGACGAGCGCGAGCAGCGCCTCGCTCATCATCGGGACGTTTCCGCCGATGATGGCGCTGGCGGCGATGTGGTTTCTCAAGGAGAGGCTCAACTGGCGCGGCTGGGCCAGCATAGGAATTTCGACGCTCGGCGTGTTGATAGTCGTCGGCCTGCCGAGCGCGGATCACAACTGGACCGGCGACGCACTTGTCTTTCTTTCCATGATCGTCGTCGCGGCCTGGGTGCTCCTGAGCAAGCCGCTGATAAAAAAATACACGGCGCTCGGGGCGACGGCCTATCTCATGCTCTTCGGGACGTTGACGATGCTGCCGATTTCGCTCATCTCGGACGGGCCACCCAGGCTGGAGATGTCTTCCAGCGTCATGGCCTCGGTCATCACGCTCGGCCTGGCCTGCTCGGCGCTCACCTACGTCCTCTGGAACTGGGGGATTAACTACGTCTCGGCCTCGCACGCAGGCATCTACACCAACATAGAGCCGGTGGTCGGGGTGCTCCTGAGCGTCATCTTTCTGCACGAGTCTTTGAAGCCGGGGGCGATTGTCGGCGGGCTGCTGATTATCAGCGGGGCAATTATCATCTCCAGGCAGGAGAAGCTCGCTTGACCGGCGAAGGCAGCATCATGAATTAGACCGTGCAATGCAGTGCTGCGGAGCCCCTTATTAATTGCTGCGCAGTGCCGCCTAAGCGGCCCATTGAATTTAGCCCGGCCTTTCAAGGCCGGGAGAGACGGCGAGAATCAAACGGCGTCGCGTCAGCGACGATTGAACCAAAAGGCCGTCTTGATTCACGCGTCGCTGACGCGACGCCCGGCTTCCTTCATCCGTGTACCCGGCCTTGAAAGGCCGGGCTAAACTCAACGCGCCGCTACGCGGCAACTCAATTTAGATCGAAAAGGAGAATCTCCGCGGGCTCTGTGCCAACGACCGTGAGTTGAGATTCGTTGCTGGCCGCCGCGCCGTCGCCCTGTTTGAGCGAAAGATTGTTGGCTTCGACTGTGCCGCGCGCCACCTGCATCCAGGCGTGGCGGCCGGGCTTCAACTCGTGGGTGACCTGCTGCCCTGAATCGAGCAGCGCGGCGTACACGCGCGCGTCCTGGTGTATCCTGACGGAGCCGTCCGCGCCGTCCGGCGAGGCCACCAGGCGCAGCCGCCCCCTCTTCTCCTCGTCCTCGAACCTCTTCTGTTCATAGGATGGTTCCACGCCCTCCTCGTCCGGCAGAATCCAGATTTGCAGAAGATGTACGGAGTCGTCAGCCGACGGATTGGCCTCGCTGTGCCGGACGCCCGTGCCGGCGCTCATCCTCTGCACGTCGCCTGGACGAATGATTGAGCCGTTGCCCATGCTGTCCCTGTGTTCGAGGCCGCCCTCCAGAACGTATGTGATGATCTCCATGTCACGGTGCGCGTGGGTCGGGAACCCGCGCCCAGCGTGAACCCAGTCCTCGTTGATGACGCGCAGCGAGCGAAAGCCCATGTTGCGCGGGTCGTAGTATTCACCGAACGAGAAGGTGTGATAGGTATTGAGCCAGCCGAAGTCGAAATGGCCGCGCTCCTCCGCCTTGCGAACTTTAATCATTGGTCTTCCCCTTAAAATAAGGGATGAGGGATGAAGAAAAGCAGGAGTCAGAATTCAGGAGTCAGGAGCCAGAAGAAAAGAAAGAAGGTTTTACCCTTTCCTTCTGGATTCTGAATTCTGTCTCCTGACTCCTGCTTTTCATCCCTCATCCCTCATCCTTCATCCCTTCGTTACTCTACGTCTTCGCGTTTGACTCCCTCGATCTCCAGGATCAAATCGGCCCCGTAAGCCTTCGACGGCGTCTGGAAGCCGGGCGTGAATTGCTTTGCCAGCACGCGCTCCGTGATTGCCAGCGAGGTGAGCGCCGTCAGCGTGTAGCCTTCCGGGCCGCGCAGGCGAGAGACGGCGCGCTGGCCCGCATCGTCCTCGACCTCGCCCCAGACGAAGCTCTTGCCTTTCACGCGCTCATCCTCGTTTGGCCCAGGCGGCTGGCTTCTTATTCGCTTCTTCAGAAAACGCTGCACCGCTCCCGACGCGAGCAGCCATCCCAGACGCCTCGTCAATTTCATCATCCGGCGCACCTTCCCCGGAATGGCTGCATAGACTTCTATGTTCGGGATGCCCGTGCTGTAGAAGGCCGTCGCGACATCTCCCCAGGGAATCGTCGTCGCCTCAATTGGCCCACGCCCGAAATCTATCTCGCGAGTCTTCCACGCGGCTGGCACAGGGGTCAAACGTCCGTCCCGGCGGACGAGCCCGCCGCGGTTGATATTCTCGACCATCGTGGTCGCCGTCCCGCGCGACACGCGCCCCATCCCCTGAATCCCCAGCGCCAGCCTGATGGCCGTGGGTAAGCGTCTTTTGAGGTGCGCGGCCAGGCAGTCCGAAGGAACCACGTCGAAGCCCACGCAAGGAAGCAGCATGACACCCGCTTCCCGCGCCTCCCTGTCGCGCGCCGCGAGCGACTCGATGACCGCGGCCTCGCCCGTGATGTCCAGATAGTGTCTCTGCGTTCTCAGGCACGCGTCGGCCATGGGCTTTGACGTCCGCGAGAAAGGCCCTGCGCAGTGCAGCACCAACTCGACTTCACGCAGAGCGGCGTCAAGCGCGGCCGCGTCGTCTAGGGCGAAGATGCGGCAATCAAGCCCTAGTTCCGTCCCCAACGCCTCGATACTGCTTCGGTCGCGCCCGGCGAGGAGGGGGCGAAGGCCACGCTCGATGGCCAGGCGCGCAATTAGCTTGCCCGTGTAACCGTTCGCTCCGTAGAGGAGAAAGTTTGACGGCATCTCAAGCTGCCTTCCACAGACGGTTTTTAGTTCGTTTCTTTCAGGCTGCGGATTGTAGCACTCCCGCCCGCGCGAAGACGATGTTTATGAGAAGGCCGCTTTTTGTTATCCTGCCCCTCTCGGTCTTGACCTACACTCGCTTTTCGGCCCCCTAGAGGCTATCGCTGATGCAGACAAAATCAATTCGCCCCCGAACGACCGCCGTCATCCTGATTCTTATTCTCTCGCTTCTTTCTTTGACAGCCTGCCAGAGAGGGGGCGTAGGCAGCGGCGGCGGACGGCAATTGACGCTGGCCGTCAACTCCGGCGTGGAGGGCGACGCGCTCAAGCAGGCGGCGCGCGATTACGAGGCGCAGACGGGCGTTCACATCAACATCGCAGAGTTCCCTTACGCCAACCTCTTCGAGAAGGAGCTGGTTGACCTGAACGCGCGCACAGGGGCATACGATTTAATCATGCTGGACGACCCGTGGTTCCCTAAATTCGCGACGCGCGGCTCGCTGACGGACCTTCAGCCACTCTACGAGAAGCGCGGGCAAAAAGGGCCGGACGAAGACTTCGTCCCCGCGTCTGTGGCCCTTTGCCGCCACCCGTACCAGACCGGCGCGCTCTACGCCCTGCCCTACGTCGGCAACTCGCAGCTCTTCTTCTACCGCAAAGACATCCTTGACAAGCACGGCTTGAAAGAGCCAAGCACTTGGGACGAGGTTCTACAGGCGGCGCGCACCATCAGTGAGCGCGAGACGACGGGCGCTCCCGGCGGCGGTCGTATGCACGGCTACGTGATGCGCGCCGCGCAGGGCAACGCCGTCGTCGCCGATTTCATGCCCATCTTCTGGGCCTTCGGCGCGGAGATGTTCGACTCCGGCGGCAAGCCCACGGTCAATAGCCCCGAGGGCATCAACGCGCTCAAGTTCATGCTCGAATTGGGGCGCTATTCGCCGCCTGGCTACCAGAGCTTCAACGCCGACGAAGTCTCTGCGCACCTGTTGCAGGGCACCTCCGCCATGTCCATCAACTGGCCCGCATGG
>DATEMM010000477.1:0-12595 GCA_035275605.1 Pyrinomonadaceae bacterium | reverse complement strand
CCCAGTTCCTTATGCAGGCACAGATTTGTGCCATTCCCAACGTAAACCTGAAAGGAGTAGCTATGTTCTCAAAACTGATCGGTCTGGCTTTCTTGATAGCGGCTTTTCCCTGGCAGGCCCCTGCGCAGGAGCGGAGCGTCGAGTACGGGCAGGCGACCGAGTTGCGCGGCGTCTCCAGGATTTTCGTGGACACAGGCGCTGACACGCAGCAGCGGAATCTAATCGTCAGAGAAATACAGAAACGGCTGCCCGAGTTAGAAGTCGTCTCGCGCCCGGAAGAGTCGGACATTCATGTGCGCTTCTTCCTGACCGGGTCGGCGCCCGGAAAAACCGACTGGCTGGGCACGGTCGTCAAGATTGTCGGGAGTAACCGCGTGCGAGTGTTGTTTAGTTACAAAGATAACACGCCCCCTCTCTTTGATGATGCGACGTTCTTAAGCTCCGCCATGGAGCTGGCGAAGCCACACATATTCGTCAGTCAATTCGTCAGGGCGTACAAAAAAGCAAACGGCGCAGACAGGATATGACCCTGCGCCGCGCACGGTAACTCGTCTGGCCGGACCCGGCGACGGCATCCCCTTCATTATTATCTTCCCTGGTAACATGGAGGAGTGCCATCGCCGGGCGGATTAATCCGTGCGCTCTAAGCCTAGGAGTCCAAGAGAGAGTGTTAGAATGTCTAAGAAATTGTCCCGCCGCGACGGCGACGCCTGGTGTCATATTCCGGATTAAATAGAAATGGGCTCGATGAAATTTAAACTGCTCCTGCTGCTTCTGGCGCTGCTGCTCTTTCCCTCATCCTCTCTGGGCCAACAACGCGCCCAGGGTGTAGAGGTGCCAGAGGGCTGGAAAAAGATAAACGCGGAAGGGTTGTTCACGTTCTATCTGCCGCCCGGCGCGTGGGACACGGGCCTCAGCGGGACAGATGAATACTACCGCGAGTGGCGCATCGGAAAGGTGCGATTCATGTTCGTCTACGAGCCTATGAGTCTGCCCGCTTACGACAGCCTGGACAAGGTGCTCGGTCCTGGCTATCAGGAATCGATTGTTGAGGTGGGCGGAAGAAGGGCGTACCTTTTCCATTCCTCTCAAATCGAGAAGGGGCGCAAGCTGTATTACACGAATTTGTTTGTGGGAGATTTGCCGAAGGCGCGGGTCAAGCTGTGGATGCAACTGGGTGGCGCACATACAGACGAGCTTAAGGTGGCTGAGCAGATATTTCGTACCGTCGAATTCCTGAAGCCGTAAGGCTTTCCCAACAACTCATGCAGCTCTGGCTCGCGCGGGCGTTGGCCTTGCGCACAAGTTAAGTGAACTTCGAGTGCGCCAGGGCGTGATAATAGTCGTCACGGAACCACCGAACTGAAAGGACCCCGCCAATGACATCACGAGTAAGATTTTCCACGGTTGTGGTCTGTGCCATGATGTTGATGAGCGTCACGACGTTGGCCCAGACCATTGACAGCCGCCAGACCAACTCGACCTCTCAAGCCCAGGAACAACCTCCGAAGCTGCCGCCGAACGCCACCTCACTTGATGTGGTGGCAAACGAACTAGGGCTCCTGAGAAAATCGCTGCAAACCTTAAACGTCAGATTGCGCGAGATAAGCGAAAGGGTTCTAGGGACCGAGGCGGGCCAGGGCGGCGCGTCAAACGACAAGCAGAATCGCATCGCGCTAAACCTGGACGTCTTAACCCGCGCCGAACAGCGCGCCGAGGTCCTGCGAAAACTGCTCCTCGAATTGATCGAAAAAGAGACCGCCATCAGAAGTCGCCTAGTGCAGCTAGAAGAAGACATGCGCCCCGAAAGCATCGAGCGCGCTATGGCCTCTATGGGCTCAACACGCACGGTCGAGCTGCGGGACGCGCGCCGCCGGGTGCTGGAAAATGAGCGTAGGGGATTTGACAGCCTGCTCAGTCAAACGGCCCAAAGCCGCGTCCGGCTCGAAGACGACGTCAAACAGGCAGACTCGCTGGTCTTCAGACTACGACAACGCCTCTTCCCGGCGATTGACAAAGAGATAGAGAAAATCACTCCCAATTAAAAACCAACCGGGTTCTGTGGCGGCAGTCAGATTCTGGAACTTTCATCCGGGCTGGATTGAATTATATAGCTGTGCCATAAGCTCGGACGGAAGGAATCCAAGTCAACATGCGCGTGTTGAAGGCCGCTCTATTCGCCCTGTCATTCTCCTTACTCCCCCTCTCTTCCCACAACGCAGTGGCCCAAACCGCCGCCGCCGGGCCTCCGGTGGTTGACGTGCCCATGCTTTTCCGCGGCTCTATGCCCGCCGTCGAGGTGATAGTCAACGGCCAGGGGCCATATCTCTTTGCGATAGACACGGGCGGCGCGGGCTCTGCGCGCGTGGACTCGTCGCTTGTCGAAAAGTTAAAGCTTCCCGTAGTGGGGCAGGTCCAGGCCGGTGACGGCTCCGGGCGAAACGTCAGAAGCATGGACGTGGTGATGCTCGATTCAATTGTCCTCGGAGGCGTCGAGTTTAAGAGTGTGAGGGCGGGCACACGCAACTACAACGCGTCCCCCAGCCTGCCCAGGATAGACGGCATCCTCGGGTTTAATCTCTTCTCGGATTACCTGCTGACCCTGGACTTCCCGGCCAAACGTGTCCGCCTGGAGCGCGGCGAATTGCCGAAAGCTGACGGGATGGAAATATTGAGCTTCGAGAATCCACAGGGCGTTCCCGTCGTAGAGCTGAGCGTCGGAAGCCACAAGGTCCGCGCACACATTGACTCCGGCAACTCGGTGGGTGGATTCATCTTGCCAACCGCGCTCGTTGAGAAACTGACCTTCGCCGCCGCGCCCGTGAAAGTGGCAACGGCCAGAACCATCAGCAATGAGGTGGAGATTAAAGAAGGGCGGCTGAAAGAGACCATACGTCTCGGGCGGTTCGAGTACGCAGAGCCGACCATCACCTATCCGGCCCTCTCGGAGGACGCCAACGTCGGCGCTAAAGTGCTGCGCGAATTTAGCCTCAGTTTTGACCAGAAGCACAAGAGCCTGCGCTTAAAGAGGGGGGCTCTGCCGGAAGCGGCCAGGCAGGCCCCGGCAGTCGGCGCGACGGACTTCAAAGATTATCCGGGGAAGTACGGGGAGCGGATTGTTTCAGTGGAAGACGGGACTCTTTACCTGCAACGGCAGGGCGGACCCAGGATGAAACTGGCCCCGGTCGCCAAAGACGAGTTCACGCTGGAGCTAATCCCCGGAGCTAAAATTAAGTTCACGCGGAGCGATGACGGAAAGGTCACGGCGATAAGTGTCCTGAACAGAACGGGCGAATGGGAAAAAGCCGCCAAAGACCAGCCCTAGTCTGCTCATATCCCTGGGAGCGCAGGCATCCCTGCCTTGAACTCAATTTATGCTTTGAGCTCGGCGGTCGGCAAAAACTTCGGGGGCCGTCGAAGCCTTGTCGCCTGCTCGAAACTGAAGGCGAATTTAATCAGCGTCGGCTCGCTGTAGGCCCGGCCGAAGAAGGAGAGGCCGACGGGCAGGCCGTGCACGTAACCGGCTGGCACAGTGATGTGCGGGTATCCGGCGACCGCCGACGGGGTGGAGTAGCCGCCCGTGAAATGATCGCCGTTGAGCAGGTCGGTCGGCCAGGCTGGGCCTCCGGTGGGAGCGACCATCGCATCTAGCCTGTGCTTTGACATCACCGCGTCAATGCCTTCGGCCCTGGACAGGCGTTGATTCTTAGCGAGCGCCTCCGTGTATTCGGCCGTAGTCAAAGGTCCTTTGGCCTCGGCCCTGATGAAGAGCTCCTGGCCGAAGTAGGGCATCTCACGGTCCCTGTTCTTTTCGTTGAACTCGATAATCTCTTTGAGCGAGCGGACAGGGGCACGCGGCCCCAGACTCGCCAGGTACTTGTTCAGGTCCGCCTTAAGCTCATAGAGGAGCACCTCCAGCTCCGTGTCATCAAACTTACCCGTAGTCTCAATCTCCGCCGGGTCAATAATCTCCGCGCCGAGTTTTTTCAACTCCTCGATTGCCGAGTTGATTAGCTTGTCCACGTGGTCATTGAAGCCGAAGAATTTTCGCGCGACGCCGATGCGCGCGCCCTTCAAGCCCCTGGCGTCCAGGAACTGCGTGTAGTCTGCGTAGACTTTACCCTGACCTTCAGCCGTAATGGCGTCCGCCGGGTCCACGCCAACAATCGCCCCGAGCAGAATAGCGGCATCCGTGACGGTGCGCGTCATGGGGCCGGCCGTGTCCTGGCTGTGCGCGATGGGGATGATGCCGGAGCGGCTGACGAGGCCGAGGGTCGGCTTGATTCCGACGAGCGAGTTGGCCGACGAGGGGCAGACGACGGAGCCGTCCGTCTCTGTGCCAATCGCCACGGCTGCCATGTTCGCAGCCACCGCCACGCCCGAACCGGAACTGGACCCGCAGGGGTTGCGATCAAGCGCATAAGGGTTTCTGGTCTGGCCGCCGCGCGCGCTCCAGCCGCTCGTCGAGTGAGTCGAGCGGATGTTCGCCCACTCGCTCAGATTAGTCTTGCCGAGAATCACCGCGCCAGCCTCGCGCAGCCTCTGCGCCACGAAGGAGTCTTTGAGCGGGACCGAGCCGAGAAGGGCGAGCGACCCGGCAGTCGTCATCATGCGGTCGGCCGTGTCAAGGTTATCCTTGAGCAGCACCGGCACGCCGTGCAGGGGGCCGCGCGCTCCCTTCGACCTGCGCTCTTTGTCTATCGCGTCGGCTATGGCCAGCGCGTCCGGGTTGATTTCGATGACGGCGTTGACCGCTGGCCCCTGCCTGTTAATACTTTCAATCCTCGCCAGATACTTCTGGGCAATCGAGCGCGCAGTCCACCGGCCGGACTTCATCCCGGCCTGCAAATCCGCGATGGTCGCTTCCTCAAGCTCGAAGGGTTTTATAGCTGACGCTGATTGTTGATTGCCGCCCGCCTGGCCGGGCCAGGTGATTTTATGGGCGCTGAGGGCAAGGGCGCCGCCAATCGCGCCGTAGCGCAGGAAATTCCTGCGGCTGGTCCGGGAGTCAGTGCGGCCCTCTTTTTCTCGGCTCATCGAGAGTCCTCCAGGCGTCAAAGGGTTTGTCTGAAAGCTTCTTATAACTTGTAGCGGACGCGGCTGCGGCGCAGCGCATCGTCCTCGACTTCTAAATTCTGCAAGCGCATAGAGACGTCCGCATTCAAGTCGAGCCCGGCGCGCTCGCCCGCCTGTAGCTTGACCGTTCCGGCGGCGGCAATCATGGCGGCGTTGTCGGTCGAGAGATGCGGCGAAGGGAAGTAGACTGGCACATCCAGGCGCAGGGCCGCCTCGCGCGACGCCTCGCGCAGCGCCCCGTTGCAGGCCACGCCGCCCGCGACGATCAGAGTCTTCGGCCTGTGTTCTTCGGCGAGGCGCTCCATCGTTCCCACTAGCGAGCGCACGACTACGCTCTGAAAACTCGCGGCCAGATTCTTGACGGCCGCCGAGGGCTCTTCGCCCTTTTCGACGGGCCGTAGATTGGTCTCGCGCACGTATTTTGAGACGGCGGTCTTCAGTCCGCTGAAACTAAAATCGGGGCGACCGTCGCCCATGCGCGGGACGCTGAAACGGACGCTTCGCGGGTCGCCTTCGCGCGCCAGGCGCTCGATGACGGGGCCACCCGGATAACCCAGTCCCAGCATCTTGGCCACCTTGTCGAAAGCCTCGCCCGCCGCGTCGTCCCTGGTGCGCGCGACGACCTTGTACTGGCCGGGCTCTGGCACAAGAAAGAGGTTGGTGTGCCCGCCGGAGACGATCAAAGCCATCGCCGGGTACTCGACGGGCGGGTTCTCGAAGGCGACGGAGTAGATGTGACCTTCTATGTGATTGACGCCGACGAGCGGCTTGCCGAGCGCAAAGGCCATCGCCTTGGCGTAAGAGACGCCGACGAGCAGGGAGCCGACGAGGCCGGGACCGGCGGTGACGGCGATACCGTCAACTTCGGTCTTTTCGACGCCAGCGCGCGTGAATGCCTCTTCGACCACTGGCACAATCTTGTCCAGGTGCTCGCGCGAGGCCAGTTCGGGCACGACGCCGCCGAAGCGTTTGTGTATATCGACCTGCGACGAGATAACGGACGAGACCATCTCGCGGCCGTCGCGCACGAGGGCCGCGGCGGTTTCGTCGCAGGAGCTTTCGATTCCGAGGACCAGCATAGTCTGGAAGTCTAGAGAGTCCGGAGTCCGGAGTCAAAGACCAGTAATTGCTTTTGGCTTCAGACTCTGGACTCGGGACTCTCTAGACTTTTTCATAGAAAGAAAGGGCGGAGTCGCCCTGCTTCAGGATGCGCCAGCGCCTGATGTCGCCGACGGCATCCTTCAGCTCGTTTTTGTGGTGATGCTCGACGACGAGCACCCCATCGTCCTCCAAAATCGTGCCCTCCCCGAAAGCGGCCAGTGCGGGCATGTAGTCGATTGCGTAAGGCGGATCGAAAAAGGCCACGTCCCACTTCTGTTCGCCTCGCGCGACGGCGCGGCGCAGGAACTCCGCCGCTTCGGACATGACTATTTCCGTCTCGTCCTCTGGCACACCGCACAGGTCAAGGTTGGATTCGATCAGCCCGCACATCTTGCGTGAGCGGTCAACGAAGGTGACGTGCGCGGCCCCGCGCGAGAGCGCCTCGATGCCGACCGCGCCGGAGCCAGCGCAGAGGTCCAGAAAGCGCGTGCCCTCTATGCGCGGTGCGAGAACGTTGAAGAGCGTCTCGCGCAAGCGGTCCGAGGTGGGCCGCACCTGCATGGAGGGAGGGCTCTTCAAATTCCGCCCGCGGTAATATCCGGCTATGACACGCATAAAGAGTTTTCAGTTTTCGGTTTTCAGTTTCCAGTTAAGGTAACTTGTTTTTGCTGAAAACTGAAAACTCAAAACTGAAAACTGCTCATCTCAACCGACAGCGGCCAGGCCAAACCTGGCGTCTGCGCGCACGCGCTCGATCAGCCTGGAGGTCTCGCGCGTCATGCGGCGAGTGGTCAGGTAGTGGTCGGCCTCGCGTCGCGCTTCCTCCAGGATTTCCACGTCGCGCACGAGGTTGCCGACGCGGAAGGTCGGGAGCCCGGATTGGCGCGTCCCCATCACTTCGCCCGGCCCGCGTATCTCCAAATCTTTTTCGGCAATGCGAAAGCCGTCATTGGTCTCGGCCATGATGCCTAAGCGCTCGTTGGCGACGGTCGTCTTCTTGTCGGAAGTGAGCAGGACGCAGAAACTCTGCTCGGCCCCGCGCCCGACGCGACCGCGAAGCTGGTGTAGCTGCGAGAGGCCGAAGCGCTCCGAGTGCTCTATGACCATCAGGGACGCGTTCGGCACGTCAACGCCGACCTCGACCACGGTGGTCGCCACCAGCACCTGAATCTCGCCGGAGACGAAACGGCGCATCACCTCGTCCTTCTCCGCGGCCTTCATCTTGCCGTGAATGAGGCCGATGGAAAAATGCGGGAAGACGCGGTCGCGTAGTTGTTCGTACATACGCGTGGCGTCTTTTAAATCCATCTTCTCCGACTCTTCAACGAGCGGGTAGACGACGTAGACCTGGCGACCGGCCCTCACCTCGCGCTCGACGCCTTTGTAGACGCCTGCGCGCTGGTCTTCGCCGACCACGACCGTCTTAATCGGCGTGCGGCCTGGCGGCAATTCGTCAATGACGGAGACGTCCAGGTCGCCGTAAGCGGTCATCGCGAGCGAGCGCGGGATGGGAGTCGCCGTCATCACCAGAACGTCCGGGTTGAAGCCGCGCGTGCGCAGCTCCGCGCGTTGCAGCACGCCGAAGCGGTGCTGCTCGTCAATGACGACGATGCCGAGTTGACGGAATGCGACCGCCTCCTGAATCAGCGCGTGCGTCCCGACGCAGGCGTGTATGTCGCCCGCGGCGAGGTCTTTGTGCAGCCGTCTTTTTTCGGTTGCGCGCAGACTCCCTATCAGCAGCTCGACACGGTAGGGGGTCGGGGCGAGCAGGCGCTTGATGTTTCGCGCGTGCTGCTCCGCTAGGATTTCCGTCGGGACCATCAACGCGGCCTGGTAATTGTTCTCCATAGCCGCCAGCATCGCCATCAATGCGACGATGGTCTTGCCGCTGCCGACGTCGCCCTGAAGCAGGCGATTCATGGGCGCGTCAGACTGCATGTCGTCAAAGATGCGATTGATGACGCGCTCCTGCGCGCTCGTCAGGGTGAAGGGCAGAATCGAGTCGAGCCGCTCGCGCACGCGGTCTGTGATTTCTATGACTGCGCCCTTGGACTCTTTGACGCGCTCGCCGCGCCTGAGCGCGATGGCCAGCGCGACCCAGAAGAACTCCTCAAAGATGAGACGCAGGTGGGCGGGGCTGCGTGCGCGCTCGTACTCGCCGAGCGGCACGTCTTCCGTCGGAAAGTGTATCCGTCGCAGGGCATCCGCGCGCGGGATGAGGTGATGGCGCAAGAGTAAGTCCGAGGGCAGGGTCTCCGTGATGGCCTCGTCCTCTATGCGGGCCAGGGCTTCGTGCATCAGCTCGCGCAGCCGTTTGGAGCGAAACTCTCCCAACTTGCGATAGACCGGCACGCGCCGCCCGACGTGAATGGCCGCCAGCGCCGGGTCAGCATCGCCCTCTTCCGTATCCTCAAACTCTTCTTCGTCGGCAACGTCCTCTTCGCCTTCCGCCGCTCCCGCGTCCATGCCCCCGTTCGCGCCCGTGCTCTCTTCGGCCAGGCGGATCAAGTCGCGCTCGGGAGGCGTCCAGGTGCCGGGCAGCATCTCCAATTCATCAGGCTTATTGAGGCGCAGCGCGAAGGTGTTGCGACGTCCGTCCCACTCCCACTGACCGAAGGCTATGAAGCGCGCGCCGCGCACGAAGCGCTGGCGGTTATAGGCGATGATGCGTTGCGCCTGCCTGCCCGAAACGAACCACCAGACGACCACAGGCTTTCCGGTGCGCTCAGGGTCCGACGCCGTAATCTCGAAGATGTAAAGCTTGGGCTGCTTGGGGCCGCGGTTCTTCCCGACCTGGAAGCCGCCCGCGACGCGCACGTAAAGCTCCAGGGAAGCCTCCATGCCGCTGCTCAAATCCCTAATCCGCGCCAGATTCGAGCGGTCCTCGTAGCGCATCGGCAGATAGTTCAGGAAGTCTTCGACGGTCGCCTCGGTCGCGTCCGTCTTACCCGCCAGAGAGGCCAGCGCGAGCGCGAGTTTTCGCGCCGTCGGCTGCCCCAAGCGCGGGATGCCGAAGCGGTAGAGTTCAACAACGGGTGTGTCGAGCTTGATGGGGGACCCTGAAGCCATCGGGCACGATGATAGCACAAGGCCGAAAGTGACTAACAACGGCCTTTGGTTTAGCTGCCCTAAAGACGCGAGCCTCCGAACGGAAGGTTTCACATCTCCCGCCACATGATTCATAATCCTTGCCGTGGTCTCATAAAAGAGCAGGAGAAAACGATGCCTCGCGCTTCAACTTACCTGAGGGCAATCGAGAAAGCGCTGGCGGCCGGGAACGCGACTGAACACACGCACCGGCCCGCGCTCAAGAGCTTCATAGAACAACTCGCAGACGGAATCACCGCGACGAACGAGCCGTCACACTCCGGCGCTTCGCTTTCGTTCCACGGAGATTCCTGTTCGCACCCCTGCGCCTGAAATATTGCTTGTATTAGGCCGCACTCTCAAATAAGATGCGCCGCGTTCTGACACTCACGTCAATCCCTACAAGGGAGATTCTCACGATGCCTCAAGACAGAACCAGACGCTCGAAGCTCTCTGTCCTCGCCGCCGACCGCGAAAGTCTGACGGCGCTCGACAACGTCTCGAACTACCCACGGGTCAACCCGGCCTACGCCGTCATCGCGCGCTGACTGACTTTCGCTTACAGACCTCGCCTCTCGCGGGAGCTGGAAGGCCATGGCTCTTGCCCCACCCTTAGACGGCAGATGCGGTCGCCCAGGCCAAACGCTGGACGGCCCTCCCCCGTTGAAGCCAACAAGCGTAACGGACCATCCCGTTCGCATGGAGATAAACATGACACTCTACTCCTCCCTCTTCCGGCGGGCCTCTCGCGCCGCCCTGTGCCTCGTCTTGATGCTTCTGCCCGCCGCGAACCGCGCCTTTGCCCAGCCGCGCCCGGTTAGACAAAAGGCGGAAAAGCAAGTCACCATCTCAATCCCTCAACTGATGCTCGACGCGAATGACACCGCCGCCCGCAAGCAGAAGCTCGAAGGCTACACGTCGGACGGGGCGTTCGTCCCGCACGGCCAGGTGAGTCTGAAGCACGCCAACACGCGCGCAGCCCTTCTGGGGCTTTACCGCGACGGCATGGCCGAAGGCGCGTGGCGCATGTACTACCCGAGCGGGCAGCTACAGTCGGAGATGATTTACCGCGCGGGCAAGCCCGTCGGCGTAGCCCGCCGCTACTGGCCGGACGGTAAGCTGGCGCGCGAGGAAGAATACGCGGGCGGCAAGCTACGGATGTGGCGCGTCTACGACAAGCGGGGCGTGCGCCAGCACGAGTTCAGAAAGCAGAACTACCAGGTCGTCTACGCCTACTACACCACGGCGAAGGGCGCAATCATCGCGAACGCGCGGCTCGCGTCGCTTGAGTTCAAAGGCTCCCCCTTGAAATTTGTCAAAGCCTGCCGCATGAGAGACGACGGGACGCACCGCTGCAAGACCCCGTACCAAATCTGGCGCGACTTGAATACGTTCCTCGAACCGGAAGTCGTGATGGCCGTCCTGGACTCTTTGAACTCGAAGTACGTCGAAGAAGCTCTGGACGAGGCCAATAAGACCCTGACGCAGTGCGGCGGCGGTTGGGTCGCCACGCGCGTCAGCGACACGGGCGCGCTGGCACAGCCGCAGAGCGAGTTCCGCGCTCGCATGACCCAGGGCGAAGTGTCCAATATGACGAACGCCTGCCGCGAGGCGCAAGTCAGCGGCATCACCGGGGGCAGCTCTAGCGGCGGCGACGCCAACTACCAGAGCCAGGTCTCGAAGACCAAGGAGTCTATGAACGCCATGATCGAGGCGTGCAGGGCGCGCCAGGACGCCGGCCCTGGCGGCGGGGTCGCCAGCGGCGGCACTTCTCAGCCGAGCGGCGGGACTAGCGCGGACACAACGCCCCCGCCCGCGGGCGGACAAGCGGGCGAGTCTGATGAAGAAGACTTTACGGACGACGGCTGGGGGGAGTGGCAGGAAGATACGCAAACCACGGGCGGCAAGAAAACAGAGACCCGCACAAAGCGCAACGACCCGACTCACAAAGAGACCCGTGACGCCACAACCAAAGACCCGATCTCGAAGGAATGGAAACAAGGCGACGTCACCTACCGGGAGACATACCCCGAGGAAAACATAGTCGTTCTCACGGAGACCGTAGACGGTCAGGTCACGCGGGAGACGACCAACGGGATAGTTGACAAGACCGCGCTAAGGGTCGTCAAAGACTACACGACGAATACACTCACGCGATATACGCTGGTGGGGCAGCCTGAAGCTTGGTACAAAACGTCGAGCGGGCCTATAGACCCGAAGAAGCCTTACAATCCGGGGATGCCCCCAGGCCCAGGCTGTGACGAGTGTACGGCCGGAGACTGTGAGGCGATGGCGGCCAGTTGGCATAGATTCACTAGCATGTGTGACCAGAGCGGCTGGCAGACCTACGAGTGTTCGAGCTTCATCCGAACGTTGATGGGCTGTGTGGACTCGGCGGAGATTCGGCCGGGGCCGGACGGCGATATGACCTGCGCGAATCAAAACTCGGACACGGCGGCAGCGCGCAGCTTTGAATGCAATAAGCGCAAGATGTTGCAGAGTTTTCCGGGGCCCGGAAGCCCGGACCCCTGTAGCGGCGGCCCTACAGGAATCGAAGCCCCCAGCCTGGTCGTAGACGCCTGCAATGACCCGACAGCCCAGTGCAGACCCGACCGCCTCGTTGACGTGGGCTTGATGAGAGACGGGACACGGACCCAGGGCGGGGTGATGAGACCTACTGGAATCAATTAAGTCACGGGGCGGCCTCGCACCGCCCCTCAAAACTCATCCACCTGGGGCTGCGTCTGACCCGCGTTAATTGGCCGCCGCTGCCGAGGGCGCGCAGTGTTCCTCAAAGGCTCTTGTTAATTCCTGCGCGATCTGTTCGGGCATCCGGCCTTCGATCTGGCGGCGTTCCATCATGTAGACGAGCTTGCCGTCTTTCAGGAGGGCGATTGAAGGCGACGAGGGCGGGTAGTCGGTGAAGTAGCTGCGCGCCTTTTCCGTCGCTTCGATGTCTGCGCCGGCGAAGACCGTGGCGACGCGGTCCGGCCGCACCGGGTGCTCCAGCGCCAGACGCACGCCTGGGCGCGCCTTTCCGGCCGCGCAGCCGCAGATGGAATTGACGACCAACATCATCGTCCCCTTCGACTCGCTGAGAGCGCGGTCAACGTCCTCGGCCGTCTTTAGCTCCTCAGCCCCGAGCCTGGTTAATTCTTCTCTCATCGGGCGAATCATAATTTCCGGGTATGGCATGAACTCTGTTCTCCTCTGAATGATTTAAGGATTGAAGTATTCGGCTTTGGCCGCTCGCAGTCAAGCGGCTACAGGCTGCTGATGATTATCTCGCGCGGCTCCTCGCCGTCTCCTGTGATTGAGATTTTGTACACGG
>DATEMM010000476.1:0-4044 GCA_035275605.1 Pyrinomonadaceae bacterium | reverse complement strand
CGCTCCTCCACGCTCGCTCCACACACGGCGCACGCCTGCGGAAAGACCAGCGCGAGGGCCGCGTCGTAAAGCACGCTGGTTTTCGTGGCGAAGCTCATCCTTCGTTTCCTGACGGCTAAAACAGAAGCGGCCTCCAGGCTCGCAACGCGCGAGCCTGGAGGCCATGGATTATGTCACGCCGAAACGGTTTTCTTCTATTCGTCGTCCTCGGTCAGAAGTCCGCGCTCCTGCAAATCCTGGCAGCGCAGGCAATGACGCGCCCACGGCACAGCCTCCAGCCTTTTCTCCTGCACGGGCTCTCCACAGTGTACGCACTCGCCGTATTCGCCCGCCTCTATACGCTCCAACGCCTCGTCAATCAATTCAAGAAGACGGCGGTCGTTCGCCGACATGGAGAATAATAGCTCTTTGGTATACGCGTTGGCCGCCATGTCCGCGGGGTCCTGCGTCGCCTCCGAATCGCGCTCGCGGCTGTACTGCTCGGCCTCCATGACCTGCCCTACCAGCCCCTCGCGCCTGTCCAGCAGCCTGTCCCTGTAAACTTTAACTCTTCTTTTATCCATCGTCTTCGGTTCAACCTCCGGTTCTACTTCTGATAGGGCAATCTATGAATGATCGTATAAGCTCTGTATAACTGCTCGACCATGACGACGCGCGCCATCTCGTGCGTCAGCGTCAACCGCGATAAAGACCAGCGAAGGTCCGCACGCTCTCTGACTCCCTGCGAGACCCCGCCGTGACCGCCGATGATGAAGGCCACCTCTTTCTTTCCGCCGGTCTGCCACTTCTCGACCTCGTCGGCCAGCCCGATTGAGTCCCACTGGCGACCCTCTATGTCCAGGAGCACGACCAGAGCGCCCTGATGAAGCGCGCCTATGATGCGCTTGCCTTCGTCTTCGATGCCTTCCCGTTCTGTACGCGCCGAACTTTCACGCAGTTCCGTGACTTCGCAGCGAGTGAAACGGTTGAGCCTCCCCAGATAATCGTCAACGAGCGCCCGCAGGTGCTCGTTTCTAGTCTTCCCGACCCAGATCAGCCGCAAAAGCATGGGCGCAGTGGTCAGTAGCCAGTGGTCAGTAGCCAGTGGTCAGTGGCCAGTTAAAAGAAAGAGGATAAGAGCGCCGAAGGTTCTGTTCTTAACTGACCACCGACCACTGACTACTGACCACTGTTCTTGTATCGCGCGAGCTTCTCGTAAAGGTTCTTGCGGCTGATGCCGAGCAGCCGCGCAGCCTCCGTCTTGTTGCCGCCCGTGGCCTCAAGCGTCTCGCGTATATAGTCGGCTTCGACTTCGGCCAGCGTCCGGCGCTGCTTCCCGCGACGTTTGAGCGCGGCGGAAGCGCGCAGCGCCTCCGGCAAATCCGCGGCCCCGATTTTTGACTCCCCCGTCACGATCACCGCTCGCTCAATCGTGTTGGCCAACTCGCGCACGTTGCCGGGAAACTCGTAAGCCTTGAGAACGGCCAACGCCTCCGGCGTGATTCCCTTGACGTTGCGCCCGTGCTTCGACGCATAAGCCCTGACGAACTCGCCCGCCAGCTCTTCCAAGTCCTCGCCACGCTCGCGCAGAGGGGGGACATGGAGCCGCACCACGTTCAGGCGATAAAAGAGGTCTTCGCGGAAGGCCCGCCGCCTGACCGCGTCGTCCAGGTCAACGTTCGTCAGCGCGATGAGCCGCACGTCAACTTTGATAGTCCGCCGCCCGCCGAGCCTCTCGAACTCCCGCTCCTCTATCACGCGCAGAAGTTTCGCCTGCGCCTCGACCGGGAGATGCGCAATCTCGTCCAGGACGAGCGTCCCCCCGTCGGCCGCTTCGAGCCGGCCCGGACGCGCCTCGACGGCTCCGGTAAAAGCGCCCCGCTCGTACCCGAAGAACTCCGCCTCCAGCAACTCGCTCGGCAGTGCGGCGCAATCAATCTTGACCAGCACGCCGTTTGCGCGCGCCGAGCGAGCGTGAATCAGCCGCGCGAGAGCGTCTTTGCCTGCGCCGGATTCGCCGGTGACGAGCACGTTGGCGTCCGTCGCGGCGACACGCTCGGCGAGGCCGACCACCTCGCGCATCGCGCCAGACAGAGCCGCCATCCCCGTCACGACTGGGTTCTCAAAGAGCCTTCCGCGCCCGCCAGGTCTGATGGAAGCGCCACGCGCTTGGCATCACGCCAGAGCCTTTCGAGGTCGTAGAACTTGCGCGCCTTGTCCTCGAAGACATGCAGGATGAAGTCGCCGTAATCCACCAGCACCCACTCGGCCGTGTTGTAGCCCTCTACGCGCGCAGCCTTTGTGCCCTGCTTCTTCAACTGCTCGACCACTGCGTCGGCGATGGCCTGCACCTGCCGCACGTTCGTGCCGCTCGTGATTAAGAAGTAGTCCGTGAAGCTGGCCACCTCGCGCAAATCCAGCACGACCATCTCCTGCGCCTTCTTTTCGCTCGCCGCGCGCAGCGCCATGCAGACGCGCTCGTCCAGCTCGTCGGCGCAATTGTCCTGGCCGACGGCCGCCTTCGCCTCTTCATTTACCGGCGCGGGCGCAGCCTTAGCGTTCTGCTCCGGGTGCAGGACCTTTTCCTTGATTGATGAATTCTGTGTCATGCCTCTCTGTAGAGTCCGTACTTTCTAATATATTCTGCGACCGGAGGCTGGACTCGCCTGAGCCACTCCTCGTCGCGCCCCTCGCTCACGGCCTGCCGAATCTCTGTCGCCGAAACGTCCATGTTGACGGCGTCGGTCAGGTAAATCCGTCGCCCCTCGTTCTTCAAAACTTCCAGCGCGGCCTTTTCCACATCTGCGCCGCGCAGGTCAACTATTCTTTCCCTGACGGCCGGCGTGACGTGCCCGGCGCTCAAATCGTAGCCGGGTCGCGACACTACTATGTGGTTCGACAATTCCAGCACGCGCTCCCACTCGCGCCAGGTCGTGATGTCTTCCCACGAATCCGCGCCCATCACGAAGAAGATGCGCGCGTCCTGGCCCAAAGCTTCCTGCATCCGCGAGAGCGTCTCGAACGTGAAAGGGCGCTCCGGGGCGTCCAGCTCGACGGTCGAGACGCGAAAGCCCGCCTCAGACTGTGTGGCCAGCGCCAGCATGGCGTAGCGGTGCAGAGCCGGCGTCACGTCCTTGACGCGCTTGTGCGGCGCGACGTAGGCCGGGATGAAGATGACCTCGTCGAGCGCGAAAACTTTTGAAAGACCTTGCGCCACGTTGATGTGGCCCGCGTGAACCGGGTCGAACGTCCCGCCGTAGAGCCCTATGCGTCTCATAGAAGCGTTTACGCTTTGGCCCGGCTAAGAGGCCGCGCGCATCTCGCCCGGTTCGCGCGCGGACGAAGCGCTGATCTCGTCCAGCATTCGCGCCACGGCGTTGACCAGCTCCCTGACGCCCTCTCTCGTCGCGGACGAGATGGCGTAAAAAGGTCTGCGGTCCGCTGCGGCGCGATGTCGCAGGCTCTCCAGCCGCTCTGGCTCGTCGAGCGCATCAATCTTGGTGGCGACGACGACTTGCGGGCGCGCAGCCAGTTCCACGTCATAAGCCTGCAACTCGCGGTTAATCGTCTCGTAGTCGGTGAGGGCGTCGCGCCCAGAAATCGACGAGACGTCCACCAGGTGAAGCAGAAGTTTCGTCCGCTCGACGTGGCGCAGGAAGCGGTCGCCGAGGCCCGCGCCCTGGTGCGCCCCTTCGATCAGGCCCGGGATGTCCGCGACGACGAAGGTGCGAAACTCCCCCATATCAACCACGCCAAGGTGCGGCTCAAGCGTCGTGAAAGGGTAGTCGGCAATCTTCGGCTTGGCCGCTGAGATGGTCGAGATGAGCGTTGATTTTCCGGCGTTGGGAAAGCCGACGAGCCCTACGTCCGCGAGCAATTTCAGTTCGAGCTGTAGCTCGCGCTCCTCGCCCGCGCTTCCCTCCTGATGGTAGCGCGGCGCGCGGTTGGTCGAAGTCGCGAAATGAGAATTGCCAAAGCCGCCGCGCCCGCCTTTCGCAGCCAACCAGCGCTCACCGCTTTCCGTGAAATCTTTAAGCAGCTCACCGCTCGCGGCGTCAAAGACCT